>CAXXIC010000003.1:0-29781 GCA_963668555.2 Bacteroidales bacterium | reverse complement strand
GACGCATGTACAGATATTGGTCGCGTTGAGAATGTTCAATTTCACGGCCATTGGTGGTGGGCAGGTAGCGTTAAAGGTAATGTGAATCTGGTGAATGATTACATGATCAAGAACCTGGAGGCGTTTATATTCGGACGAACGGACTGGGAATACGTCAGTAACACATTTGTTTTTCCGGTAAATATTGGTTACCATTTTATCGAGACCAAAGCGGGTGCCTGTAATGGACAATTTTTTGGTATTGGAGCTGATATGTCTCAACGATGTATAGTTGTGGATCAGATTCAACCGATGGGATTGTTGATCACGAATGGGCAGTTTGTTTCATTTGTGGGGGAAAATCCTGTAGAAATAGTGATAGCGGCAACCTGTACCGGTCAGGTCAGATTGGTGAACTGTGCTTTTTGGGGTCCTGCAATGCAAAATGTAATTTCTCACTCTAAAAGCTTTCTCTCTCTTTCAGACTGCTATCTTAGCAGTAGTCCAAATTCCAGTGCTCCTCTCATAGAAGCCGATGCCGGCAGACTACAAGTCCGTGGATGCAGTTTTGTTGGCGAGAAGCCAGGTGTTGCCTTACACGCCGGTTTGATCCATGCCATTGTTACCGAAAACACAGGCACTAATGGTGTTGAAATTATAAACGAAATTGGCAAAGCGGCTATGTTAAGCAATAATGAGCCAAAAAAATAGTCCGGATAACCTTTCCTATTCTCAGGCTAAAATTCATTACTGTTTTAATTAAACTTATTTCATCCAACTATGCGATACATTATCAGAGATACTTCGAAGGTTTTTTACCTACTACTTTTTATCTTATTTATAGCTACAAATTGTAGTAAAGCTCAAATCAACATTACCAATAAGTTAACTGATGATGAAATAAACTTGATTATAGAAAAATCCAGTCCCCTCAATGGTGCGGAAATTCCCAAGGATATCAAATTCCGTTTGGGAGCTGCACATGTAGCAGGGAAATACTATTTTACTAAGGATCCCTTTCTGATAGAAGGGTGTAAAGCCATACAAAATTTGGGGCTTGGCATTGTTAAATTATGGTTTCAGGGGAATCCGGAAGGTGATTATCCGTACAACTCTAAGTGGAATTTAGGTGATCATCCTACTTTGGTTGATATTGCTAAACGTCCATATTTTAAAGCGGTTTTTGATATGCCTTTTAAGACATTTGCATTGAGTGTACGTGGGGAAGTCAATCTTCAAAAAGCAGTGGGGCAATCTACGACCGACTATTCAAATGAAGAAAAAGCAATCTATAAATTAACTAAATATCTGTTAGAAACTTATCGTAACAGAGAAATAGTTTTCATTCTTCAAAATTGGGAGGGTGACTGGTTGTTGCGTGGTGGTACTGGTACAGATGCACAATGGACACACGATTCATATCCTAAGGATGTTGAAAAGCGTTGTCAGGTAATGATTGATTGGTTTAAAGCCAGACAAGCCGGAGTAGAGCGTGCACGGAACGAAGTTGGTAAAACAAAATGCAAAATTTATCATGCAATCGAAGTAAATAAGGTGTTGGATTGTGAAAAAGGAATTCCCGGACTAACTTTGAATGTACTTCCTTATGTTAAAACTGATATGGTTTCCTGGTCGTGTTACGATGGGATGACAAATCCTGTTGATCTTTGGAGAGGCATAGATTATATCAAAGAAAACATGAAACCTACAGGGATTTTTCCCGGCACTCCTGTCATGATTGGTGAGATTGGCATTCCTGAAAATGAAGGAACAGTTTTTGGCATTCCTGATATTAAAGGGGAGATTGTAACAGATGAGTTAATAAAGCGTTGGGATAGGGCAATCACGGTATTCTGTGTACAACAAATCCCCTATGTTATACAATGGGAGGTTTATTGCAATGAACCTAAAAATGGAGTGAAAGACTCTTTGACACGTACTATGGACCAAATGAGAGGTTTTTGGTTGACTCGACCTGATGGAACTGAAAGTTATTGTGCCTCCTATTTGAAACGTTTGATCCAAAATGCTGGGATGACAATAAGCAAATAAGGTAATGGATACTTTAAAAATATAATTCAAAAGCTGGTACAAATGATAGTATGGGCATGACAACTCTGAGAATATGTGCTTACAACCATTCTAGCATTGGTTTACACATTAAATATTAAAATTACATTCAAAACTTAAAAATATGAAAACAATGAAATATATATTAGTATTAATGCTTGGACTTAGCCTTATGTCTTGTTCGTGTAATAAATTCTTGTATAAAGATAATTTAATCAGTATTCAGCATTTTGGTGTTAAACCGACGAATAGTGCTGCTGTTAATACAGTAAATCTTCAAAAGGCTATAGATTGGGCAACTGATAAGGGCGCATCACTATTTGTTGAGCCCTCTGATAAGCCTTACCATATTGATGGAGGAATTATACTAAAGAAAAACGTATCACTTGTTGGTGTTCATGGCCCTACTGCCCGCGGAACAGTACATTCTGCCATAAAACAACCTGTTGGGAGCGTCTTTGAAATTACAGACCGGAAGAACGTCTTTATAACTGTTGAAAGTGCCACTCAAATTAAAGGCATTCAATTTTGGTACCCGGAACAAACAATTAACGATCCATCTGCGATAATTCCTTATCCTGCAACTATTCAAACATCAAAGACAAGTTCAACACAAGGCGTTTATTTATCCTGTTTAACTTTTTATGGTGAATATTTAGCCATGGATTTCAATGCTGACAGAAAAAATATTTGTGAATCCATGATTTTTGAACATTGTTACGGATATCCTTTAAGTGGTGAATTTATTCGCATTAATTATTGTTATGATATTCCCCGAATCCTTCATTGTCATATAAATCCTGCAAATCAACGTTTCATTGGAGGTGGTTATAGTCGTGCCGTCATTGATGCCGTTATTGCGAAGAAAACATTTGCTTACTCTATCAATCATACCGATAATGCACAATTGATGGATATTTTTACATTCGGAACCTATGGTGGTATTTTGTTAGGTGATGAATCCTATGGGCAATTCACGAATTTCAATTTTGATTGTGTAACAATAGGCATTTATAAAGAAGGGGCAGGTACCAAGAATCGCAACTGGCAAATCTCTCAAGGCTCCATTATTGCTAATGCCGGCACAGTAGTGAAAGATATTCACCCGATTGTAATAACAGGTGAAGGCCATTCTGCTATTGTGAATGTAGAGGCTTTTTCAGGAGATAATGGCGCTTTGACAAATGTTGGGAAATCCAATGATTTTTTGTTAATCCGTGGCAACAAAAAACTAACCGTCTCTCTGGTTGGTTGCCGTATGCGCGATTATGTCTCTTCAAGCCCTATCACTGTTGAAAATGAAAATGCCGTAGTACAAGCTGTAGCATGTATTGATAAAGAGGAAAACCTTTATAATGTCATTATCGGTACACATTAAATGCATAATTATTAACTATAGGCATGGTGAAGGTTAGTTGTTAAATTAAGTTGTAAAAATATGAAAATCAGAATATTGTTTCTTGTATTTGTCGCTATGTCGGTCTTTTATGCTTCAAATACGCAGGCACAAGATAATAGAGTGAATGCAGAATTCGCCAAACGAGGTGCGACTAAAGTTCCTGCAAACATGGATGTAATTCAGCAGTGGCAGGTTCATGAACCTATTCCTGAGGAGCAACTTCCTGATTCTGCCTATGAGATATGCAAAAAGATTGGAATCACCAGTCTTCAGAGCTATGTAGGATGGGCGCAGCTTGAGCCGGTTCAGAACAAGATCACTTATGATGTATATGATCCGGTTGTAGATCAGATTCGCAAGCACAATCTCAAATGGCTACCATTTATCATAACCGGCCCATATATAGCGACACCGGAGTGGTTTCGCGAGCAACATGGAGTGGATGCGGTATGTCTTGAGCATAATATTCCGATCCGCATACAATCAATATGGAATCCTGAGTTGAGAGCTGGAGTGCGCAGATTTCTTGAGTTGTTTAAAGCACATTATGATACGTCCGTGATTGAAGCCCTCAACTTTGGTATTTCCGGAAACTGGGGTGAATCCATATATCCCGTGGGTGGCGGATTTGATATGCAGGGTGTTCATACACACGGTGGTTGGTGGTGCGGCGACAAGTACGCCCGCGCCGACTTCCGCCGCTGGGTAAGAGAGAAGTTCAAAACGGTAGACATGCTCAACGCTTCATGGAAGTCTAACTATGCAAGCTTTGATGTTGTTGAACCGTTCATGCCTCAGGATGCACCTTCTCCGCGTGCTGCAGTCGATTTTGGTAACTGGTACATGGGATCGATGACCGACTATGCGGAGTATTGGGTGAAGGCCGCCAGAGAACTGTTCCCATCATTACCGATCTATCTCTGTACCGGCGGCGACGGACAGGTTGCATATGGGGCGGACTTCAGTGCTCAGTCACGGATGTGCGCCAAATACCATGCAGGAATCCGTATCACCAATATGGATGATAATATGCTGAATGGCTTTGCCATCACCCGAATGGTCTCGTCTGCTACCCGGCTCTATGGTAGCTATTATACTACCGAACCCGGAGGGGATAACACTCCAAAAGGCATCGCCGGACGTATATTCGATATTGTATCCGGCGGGGGTAGAGGAGTATACTTTAAGGGGCTTTATGAGGTACCGGACAAAGTCACACAGAGTGCACTGATCTTCGCAGACTTTGCAAAGTACATGATTCCCAATGTTCCAAAGCTTACCGTCGCAGCAATCATGCCCAGTTCATCGGCCGTCCTCGATGTTAAGGCGCTTCATCAGTTTCAGGAGCGTTCTATGAAGCTTCGTGATTGCCTTGATTTCGAGTTCATAGACGAGAACATGATTAGCGATGGTCTACTGGGCAGGTTCAAGGCAGTTTTGATGCTCGCCGGTGACGTATTGGAACAGTCTTCGATTGACAAGTTGAAGACATGGGTGAAGTCAGGAGGCGTACTGATAACATCGTTGGAGTCATGCCCGCTGAAGTCTGTGGAAGGAGTTGATGCTACATGGGTGCAAAAACCTTTTACTGGAAAGATTACAGAGAAGAGGGATTACGCCGATGTCGCAAAGAAACTTGGCAACGGCTACGTGGTAGTCTGGCCGGGTAGATGGGACACATACATGAATATGCTGAGTGTGGCACTTCATACGGACAAGGCTCCCTGGAAATGTCTATCGGAACCAATTGATGGCTTATATGATAATGTCATTGCGTGTAGGGTTGGTTCTTCGGTGTATTACTTGAATAATGGAGACGTAACGGTAACAAAAAAAATCGCTGTGAGCAAGTACATCACGATCAGTCCGAGAATGCTTGTGGAAGTGAAGGATTGGAAACCGTGAGACTAGACGTTGGAAGGTCAGTCTCTTGAGATTCAAATTATTGCTATTCCTACGAAGTAACGATTCATGAGTGGTATGGAGATGTTCTCAGGTTACATGATGCCGTGTGAAGTAAAGGTCATGTCAATAACCATGAGGGATTGCCGAAGCCATCATTTTACACCTTTATAAAATATTACCTTTAAACCATTTGAAGTTATTACTTTAAACATAAAACGATGAATGTGAAAATAGCACCAATGAAATTTCTTGTTTTTCTTATTTTAATTTTTTTTCCGACTGGATACTCTTTTTCTCAAAATAATCCTGTTCGTACCGGTAAGGTATCAACGTATAATTTAACGAGCTTAGAGTGGAAGCTGTGGGGGTATCGGCCGGAGAGCTGGAAGCTGGATTTTAACTTTGCCGAGTTAAAGGGGACGAAGGCGGAGTATATGGAAATACCGGTAAGCGTACCGGGTTCAGTCCAGAAAGCATTAAAAGACGCCGGGATTATTTCGGATTGGAATATAGGGAATAACAATATCAGCTCAGAGTGGATAGAGAACAGACATTGGTTGTATGTAGCAAAGATTCCCGATGCATGGATAAGCAAGGGGAGCGATATCATATTAAACTGCAAAGGGCTAGACGATAACGGCGTAATAATAGTAAACGGGAAAGAAGTAGGGACGTTCAATAATACATTTCTACCATGTAGAGTAGATCTGACGGGATACATAAAAGAAAAAGATAACACAATAGCGATCGTATTTGAATGTCCCCCAAAGTACCTGGGGCAGATAGGCTATACCTCGAAGATAAAAGAGTGGAAGCCGAGATTTTATTACGGATGGGATTGGATACCCAGAATAGTACAAATAGGCGTATGGGACGATATCGTATTAGAAGTAAAAGATAAAGGCAATTCAAGCATAGAAGAGCTCAAAGTAACCACAAAAGCCGATAAGAACAAAGACCTGGGAGAACTGGACCTCACCGCTGAGATGACCACCACCGCCTATCACGGAGAAGTAAAGATAGAGCTGAAGAGCGAGAAAGGCGAAAGCTATATAGACGAAACCATTCCGGCCGCCCAACTCCGGGCAGGAAAGAGCTGGAACAATCTAAAAATAAAACGATGGTGGCCTAACGGAAGCGGCGACCAGCCCCTGTATAATCTCGAGTGTACCCTATACGATGCCAATCATAACGAATGTCAGCGCATAGAGCGGAAAGTAGGCTTCAAGAAAATAGAATGGTTACCCTGTAAAAACGCCCAACCCGAAGCCGATCCGTGGCTTTGTAGCGTCAATAACAAACCGGTCTTTCTACAGGGCGTAGACTGGACCCCGATTCGTCCCAACTTTGCCGACCTGAAGGAAAGCGATTACCGGAAACTGATAAAGAGCTATAAAGATCTGGGAGTAAATATATTCAGAGTCTGGGGCGGAGGATTTCCGGAAAAAGAATGGTTTTATAACATCTGCGACGAGATGGGCATCATGTTATGGCAAGAACTCCCGTTATCATCATCCGGACTGGATAATTATCCTCCGGATAGCCCCAATGAAATAGCCGTCATGTCCAAGATAACCGAAAGATACGTGAAGCGACTGAGAGACCATGTCTCGGTTTTACTCTGGTGTGCCGGGAATGAACTGTATGAACGAGGAGATACCGCTCCGGTCAATGATAAACACCCGATGATCCGATCCATGAAAAAGACCATACAAGCAGAAGATCCCGATCGGCGGTTTGTAACAGGGTCACCGTCCGGACCAACCATCGGAGGAGATTTAAGCAACTTCGGCAAAGGAGTTTGTTGGGATGTACACGGGCCATGGACCCTTCCGTTCACGGCAACAGACCGAACGATGGGAGCCGTGAAGAACTTTTGGAGCCATGATGATGCGCTAATGCATTCGGAAGTAGGGGTAGCAGGTGCGATGTCGGCAGCCATGATCAATAAATACCGGGGAGCATATCCAGCCCTGCCGGCAAATATGGAAAACCCACTCTGGCGTCAGGTAAGCTGGTGGATAGAATGGGGAGATTTCATATACGACCATAAGGGGAAAGAACCCCAGACACTGGAAGAATATGTAGCGTGGAGTCAGCAACGGCAGAGCAGTGGATTGAGTATAGCGTTACAGGCGAGTAAAACCCGTTTTCCTGAATGTGGAGGATTTATAATCTGGATGGGGCACGACAGTTATCCGTGCCCTATCAATACCTCAATCATAGACTTTGAGGGGAATCTGAAGCCGGCAGCCTATGAACTGAGTAAAATATGGAAAGAGAAGAAATAAAAAAGAAGATTGAAAAATTAAAAAAAAGAAACAAGAACCAAAAAGAAGGAGAAGAAGATGAAACGTAGTGAGATTAACAAGATTATGGAAGAAGCTAAAGCCTTTATGACGACGAAGCAATTCATATTGCCACCGTGGTCAAAGTGGAGCATAACAGAGTGGAAAACGAATAAAGAGAATGCGCAGGAATTAATAGAAAATATGCTAGGATGGGATATCACAGATTTCGGATCAGGAGATTTTTATAAGCGGGGATTATTTTTATTTACCCTTCGGAATGGGAAGTTTAACGTAGATAAGAAGCCGTATGCAGAAAAGATCATGATGGTATTTGAGAACCAGGAAACCCCGTTTCATTATCATTGGTCAAAGATGGAAGATATCATCAACCGTGGCGGCGGCAACCTGGTGATAGAACTATATAACACCACCCCCGATAATAAATTTGACACCACCCCTGTACATGTCAAAGTAGATGGCGTAAAACGAACGGTGGAAGCCGGAGGGAAAGTCATCATCACCCCGGGCGAAAGTATATGTCTGGAACAAGGGATGTATCATCGATTTTATGGCGAGCCCGGCAAAGGGACCGTCTTGGTAGGAGAAGTAAGTATGTGCAATGACGACTCAAACGATAACTGTTTCTATGAAACCGTCGGACGCTTTCCGGAAGTCACAGAAGACACAAAGCCCCTTTACCTGCTGGCAAGTGATTATGCAAAATATCTTTAAAGAAGAAGATAAGAGAACGTAACAATAAAATAAAATCATCATGAAGAAAATTTATATTATATTTTTGGTATCTGTGTTGATGATTGGATTTACATCTTCAGGTTTTAGTCAGAAGAAGAAATCCAAGAAAGTGATAGCAGACACCATCCATGTGATAGGACATGCCCACATGGACATGAACTGGCTTTGGACCTACTCCGAGACCATGCAAATGAGTAACGACAACCTAAGGCAAACCGTAGCCTTTATGGACGAATATCCAGACTTTACCATGCTCCAAAGTCAAGCCTCTGTATATAATTTTGTAGAACAAGTCGATCCCCCGCTTCTAGCAAAAGTAGCAAAATACGTCAAAGAAGGACGACTGGAACTAGTAGGAGGAGAATGGACAGAAGGCGATATGAATATGTCGTCGGGAGAAGCCATCTCCCGTTCATTTCTATTGGGTCAACGATACTTCCAGCATCATTTCGGGAAGATGGCCAATATAGGGTGGTTACCGGATAACTTCGGGCATATCTCACAAGGCCCACAGATACTAAAACTAGCCAATTGTGATTATTTTTATTTTCACCGCTGCAAACCCTATAAAGGGACCTTCTGGTGGACGGGTACCGATAACTCAACCGTATTAGCATACGCAAACGACACCTATAATGGAGAAATCACCCCGAATTTGAAAGATGAACTTAAAAAGATAGCCCCCGATAAACACAGAATATTACAGATAACCGGAGTAGGCGATCATGGAGGTGGCCCCACCAGAGCCAACATAGAAATGGTCCACCAACTGGATAAGACACCCGGCTACCCGGCCGTTAAATTCACCACAGCAGGAGAGTTCTTCAAGAAAGCCTCCACAGAGATGGCCGGACGTCCGACCCACCATGGCGAAATGCAGTTTATCTTTGAAGGATGCTATACCAATGTATCCGACATAAAAGAAGGCAACAGAAACAGTGAAAGCGCACTATATTCAAGTGAATTCTTTAATACACTTCGTTGGTTAAACGGCGATAAATACCCAGCAGAAGAACTCAGAGACCTATGGAAATCGCATACATTTAATCAGTTCCATGATATACTACCGGGATCAGCGATCAATGAATCGAATAAAGAATCCGTATCACGCTATAGTGAAATTATTCGTAAAGCCACCGAATTACGAAATAAAGCATTCCGTAAAATGGCAGACGAAGTTCATTTCCAGACAGGCATAGGACAACCCGTAGTAGCCTATAACCTTCAACCCTGCGGAAGGAAAGCGCTTGTAGAAGCAAACGTATATTCACACGAAGAACCGGCAACAGCCAAATTAGAAAGCTGGGGCAATTATTACGGATCAAAATATGTAAAAGGCGTAGATAAAGGTCAAGGCCCGGTACCGACCGTGTTGGTTCGAGATGCATCTGGGAAGACCTATCCAGCCCAAGTAGTATGGGGAAAAGTAACCCCTCCGGGCTTTACCTCGAAAGTTCAGTTTGTAGTAGATAACATGCCAGCCGGAGGTTACAAGACCTTCTACATCGACATGCAGAAGCCGGGCGTATCGAATGAACCGATACCATTCAAAGACAACACCTTTGAGACAGACCATTTCAAAGTCAAATTTGATATGAAAACAGGCTGTATCGTAAGCCTGTTTGATAAACGCAGTAATAAAGAATATGTAAAAGAAGGCGGCCAGCTCAATACGCTGAAGATGTATCTGGAAGATAAGAAAGGCGGAATGAAGTCGTGGACGATCAATAAAATAGTAAAAGAAGAAGAAGTAACCAACGTAGTGAGTGTAAAAGTAGTAGAAGACGGACCGGTAAGAGCCTGCGTAGAAGCAGTAAAGACCTGGGGGAACTCGAGATTTACCGAACGAACCTATCTCTATCGTACCTATCCCCGTATTGATTATGATCTGGAAGCACGTTGGCTGGAAACAGGAAGTGACACAACGGATTCACCGATGCTGAGAACCATCTTCCCTATCGCAATGGATAACTCCAAATTTTATTGTCAGGTACCGTTTGACGTAGTGGAAAGACCGGTAGATGGCAAGATCAACGGTCAGGACGCACCGCTAACGTTGAAACATGCAGATGCCTATGGCATCGAAGCAGAAGCAAACAAAGGACAGGAAGTACCGGCGCAGAAATGGTCGGATGTCACCGACGGGAAAGTAGGCATAGCCCTTCTGAACAAGACCAAATACGGATATTCCTATCATAATGGAGATCTGAGACTCACCCTATTGAGAGCAGCCGGGGACCCGGATATATATCCGAACCTTGGTAAATTCAACATCAGTTACTCACTATTTCCACATGAAGGCGACTGGAAGTCGGGTGTATGGGAAGAAGGGGAAGACTTTAATGTACCGGTATATGCAGCAGAACCACCATCACTGGCACTCGTAAAAGAACATGCCACACGACCGGAAGAAGCATCCTTTTTCTCCATTGATAATCCGGGCGTAGTAATGACCGGAGTAAAACAATCGGAAGAAGGAGAAGAACTGGTAGTAAGACTAGCAGAAGTGAATGGGAAGGAAACCACGGTAAATGTACAATTACCGGTAGAAGTAAGTTCAGCCCGGAGGTTGAACCTGTTGGAATATCCACTTACCAATGCAGCCGCACCGGTAGTCGTCAATGGGAAGTCGATACAGGTAAAGATCAAACCGAATGAAATAATAACACTGGGCATAGTACCGGGAAAATAAGGAATAAGAATTACAGAAAGAGCTCACACGATATAATCTAATCATAAGACGATTAATGTTAAAACCGCATAGTCGTTTAATAATAAACAATATTATGATGATATCCGTGGTGAGCTCTTTTATTTTTACCCCCTATCCTTAAAAGGATATTCTAATGAAATAATTCGATTAAATAAAAACAAAATAACAACTATGAAAAAACGTTTGTATCTTCTCCTGTTGGGAGGACTATTATTACCAGCCTTACTATTTGCCCAGCAAGCGGATAAGCGGGAAAAATACGATATCTCAAAAGATAAAGTACTGTATACCGTAGGCTATGCCCATCTCGACACTGAATGGAACTGGGAATATCCTACAACAATAAATGAATACATCAAGAACACGATGGAGGATAACTTCAAGCTTCTCGAAAAGTATCCTGATTACGTATTCAACTTCACCGGATCACGTCGATATAACATGATGAAAGAGTATTATCCGGCCTCCTATAAAAAAGTAGGAGAATATATTAAACAAGGACGTTGGTTCGTATCAGGCTCTTCTGTGGATGAAGGTGAAGTAAACATCTCTTCCTCAGAATCGGTACTTCGTCAGGTACTCTATGGAAACCTCTTTTTCAAGAGAGAGTTTAACAAAGAGAGCTATGATTATATGCTGCCCGACTGCTTCGGTTTCGTAGCCACCCTACCCTCCGTATGGGGCCACGCCGGATTACTTGGTTTCTCCACCCAGAAACTGACCTGGCATTCTACCAATGGCATCCCCTTCAATGTAGGCGTATGGGAAGGCCCTGACGGTAAAGGTCTGCTGGCAGCACTGAATGCTACCGATTATGGTGGAGCTGTAGTTGCACGATTGGATAAAGACAAAACCTTTACAGACCGGATCATGAGCAGCATCAAGAAATATGGTATCTCATTCGACTTCCGTTACTATGGTACCGGTGATATAGGAGGAGCACCCAGAGATAAAGACGTTAATAATGCGGTAAATAGTCTTAGACATGATGACGGCAACTTCAAAGTAGTCTTAACCTCCTCCGATCAGATCTTCAAAGATATCACGCCAGCCCTTCGTGACAAGCTTCCTACTTTTGCAGGTGACTTGTTACTTACAGAACACAGTGCAGGATCCATGACCTCGGAATCCTACATGAAACGAGCCAACAGAAAGAACGAACAACTGGCCAAGTCGGCAGAACAACTGGCCTCTATCGCAGATTGGTATGGTAGTGCTTCATATCCTATGACGAAGATCAATAATTCCTGGGATTTGGTATTAGGCAGTCAGTTCCATGATATTCTTCCTGGAACCAGTACCGTTAAAGCCTATACCTATGCATGGAATGATGAGTTCATTGCCATGAACGGTTTCTCAGAAGTAGTAAAGAATTCGGTAAGTGCCCTTGCCCACGGACTCAACACACAAGTTGAAGGCAAAGCCGTAGTAGTTTACAATCCGGTAGCCATAGATCGTGAAGACGTGGTAACCGCCGAACTTACCTATGCCAAACTTCCTGCTAATGTGAAGGTCGTTGATAAGAGTGGAAATACCGTCCCTTCACAAATCATTTCAACTAAAGGAAACAAGCTGACGGTAGCTTTCCTGGCTAAACTTCCCTCTTCGGGACTGTCGGTATATGATGTTCGCGAGACCAAAGAAAAAGCAGCCGTATCCACACTGGCCGTCACCAACCAGACATTGGAAAACGACTATTTCAAAGTGACGATCGATGCCAATGGTGATATCGCCAGCATCTACGATAAAACAGCATTGAAAGAAGTATTGTCAAAACCGGCTTCCCTGCAATTCTTAAAAGAGAATCCAACAGAATGGCCGTCATGGAACATGGATTGGAGAGACCGGAAGAATCCACCGATCGATGCTATGAACAAAGACGTCACCGTGAAAATAGCAGAACAGGGACCGGTACGCGTAGCACTTGAAGTAACCAGAAAAGGACAGAATTCCGAGATCACCCAAATCATCAGTCTGGCAGCAGGTGAAGCAGGCAAGAGAATTGAAGTGGACAACAAGATCGACTGGCAGTCGAAAGAAGTCAGTTTAAAAGCTGCCTTCCCAACCACCGTCACTAATGAAGTTGCTACTTACGGTTTGAATACCGCAGCCATTCAACGCACCACTAACAACGAGGTTAAGTTTGAAGTACCGGGTCGCCAGTGGATCGATCTTACCGACAGACCTAACAACTATGGAGTATCCATTCTGGAGGATTGTAAATATGGATCGGACAAACCCGATAACAACACGCTGCGTCTAACCCTGATGTACACCCCTAAAGCCAGAGACTTTGTTTATCAAGGATCGCAAGACTGGGGAATTCATAACTTCAAGTATGCCATCTATGCCCACGTAGGCGATTGGGCATATGCAAAAACCCCATGGCAAGGCAGCTTTATCAATAACCCGCTTATTGGCTTTGAAACCGCAAAACACGATGGAGCTATCGGAAAAGAACTTTCATTGGTTAAGTTAAACACCAACAAAGTTGACATCATGGCCTTCAAGAAAGCCGAAGAGAGCGATTACTATATTGTACGTGTAAACGAACTGTATGGCAAAGATGCGAAGGACGTTTCGGTAAGCTTCCCCGGTAAGATCGTTGACGCTTATGAAGTAAACGGACAAGAGAAGAAGATCGGAGAGGCAAACATCACCAATGGAACCCTGAACTTCGACATGACCAAATTCCTTATCCGCAGCTTTGCCGTTAAGTTTGAAAAACCTGCACAGACCTATACCAAACCAGTACAGCAGAGTGTTGCCCTTCCTTACAACGAAGATGCCATCAGCTTTGACAGCAACAGAGCGGATGGGAATATGGCTAATGGGTTAACCCTACCGGCCGAATTGGTTCCCGCTGAAATCACCAGTGAAGATATCACCTTCAAGATGGGAAGCAGTGCCGATGGAGCAAAGAACGTAGTAGCAGCCAATGGACAGAAGATAACTCTTCCTTCAGGCCAATACAACAAGCTTTACATCTTAGCTGCCGCTGCCAGGGATACAAAAGGCGAAGTGAAAGTAGGGAATAAGACCACACAGTTAGGTGTTCAGGATTGGACAGGATTTGTAGGACAACACTACGGACGTAAACTGACTGAAGATAACAAAACAGTCACCGAGATTACCAATGCCTTCACCAAACGTGATAATATCGCATGGTACGCATCACATTGTCATTCGGCCAAAGCCAATGAAGCTTATCAGTACAGTTATCTCTACAAATACGAGATCAATCTGCCCAAGGGAGCCAAGAGTGTTACCCTTCCGAAGAATGGAGACATCAAGATCTTTGCCATCACTGTAGCCGATAATACCAATGAAGACGTAACGCCGCTTCAGCCGCTTTACGATGACTTCAAGGACAATAAACCCGCACAGTTACGTTAAGGGTAAAAAGATTCCATAACACCCCACAATAAAAGACCAACAACAACCCGGATCTCTTTCTTTGTATTGAGATCCGGGTTTCTTTTTTGAAGGAATCATAAAGAGGTGAAAAGAGTGGCATCTCCTATCGAAGACTGCTCCATGAATAATACACGAGCGAAAGACTTTTGTCTTTTGTCAAATCGTTCAAAGACATTTCAAATAAGTAAGAAACATAGGATGAAGGTAAAATATATACCACTTATGGATACTTCATGGATTAATTATTAACCGATAAATATTAACCAAGATTTATGTCATTATAAAACCAGACAACAACCTACTCCTGAAACAATAATTTTTCTTGACATGATAAGATATAAAAGTAATTTGCTTATTATCATACTTATCGATTAATTTGATATAGTAATAAATGATTTCATTTATTTTTTAGAAAATGAATTAATATTTCGAATAATATTAAATTTGTGAAAAACAAATATACTTATATTGAAAGAACTTTTACTAATTGAAGGACTGGTACAAAGGAATAAAATGGTATTCGATTATGTTTTTAACTACTATTATTCCTCTCTTTGTGCATTTTCCATGCACTATCTTAATGAACCTAGTGCCGCTGAAGATGTGGTACAGGACTTTTTTGTTTCTCTTTGGATAGAGTCTCCACGCTTGCAAATCAATTCATCACTAAAGTCGTACCTCTTTACTAGTGTGAAGAACCAATGCCTGGATATCCAAAAGCATCAAAAAGTCACCGAAAAATATCGGACATATATTCTCTCTTCTGCTAAATGCGACGATAACTCGGTTGATCATTATTTCATTGAATCTGAACTTCGTCAGGTTATTCAAAAAAGTATGGAAAAACTTTCGCCCCGTTGTCGTGAGATTTTTGAACTAAATCGCTACAAAGGATTGTCGAATCAAGAGATCGCTGAAAAGTTGGGGATTTCTAAACGAACGGTCGAATTGCAGATTAGTAATGCATTGAAAATTCTCAGAAAAGAACTTATTGATTATCTCCCATTTTGGTTGGTTGCTTGGTTGCTAGGATAACTTACGTATGCAGTGATATTATAGGGAATACCGGCACTTATCACTGAAGCTCCAAAAAAAATACAAAAAATCTCAAAAAAAATCTTATGTGGATATGTGTGCCATTGGCTTTAGTCGTCTTAACAGGCAACAGGCTAAATAGGCATTGCTATTTTTATAAATTTAAATTCAAAAAATGAAGTTTAGTTTTAATGAAATTGAAGAGTTATTACCTGGGTATTTATCTGGCGATTTGTCTGATGAAGATCGGATTATAGTCGATGAATGGAGAAAGGAATCACCAGAAAACGAAGCAATCTATAGCAAAAGTTTGAATGCATGGGAAGCTATACCCTTGTTGCATGAAATGGAACAATTTAACTCTTTTGATGCTTTAAATAAAGTTAATACAAGATTAGTTCAACCCGGTACTTCAAGATGGTGGGGCTATATTTATCGCATCGCTGCAATATTGTTACTCCCATTATTGGTCTATTCCGGTTATCTTACAATACGAAATTTTTCATCGAAAGCGGCGCTTTCTAAGGAATATATTGTGATGCAAACCGTCTCATCCCATCAAGGAATGGTCACGCGGTTTTCGCTTTCCGACGGTACAAGGGTTTGGTTAAATTCAGGTTCCGAGTTACAATTTCCAATTCGATTTAACGGAGCTATCAGGGAGGTGAAGTTGAAAGGACAAGCATTATTTGAAGTGACTAAAAATGAGAAACAACCTTTTAGGGTTAATGCAAAGAGTTTGAAAATAGACGTTCTAGGTACTATATTTAATGTTGTGAGCTATGATAGTGATGATCAGGCTGAAGTGACATTAGTTAAGGGAAAGATCAAATTATCATCAGAAAAGGACAATATTAAAAAAGAATTCGGCACTTTACATCCCGGTCAAAGATCTGTTTATAAAGAAAAATTCCAGAAAGTTTATACAAATGAGGTAAACGTGGATAAATATATAGCCTGGAAAGACGGTAAACTGATTTTTAATGATGATTCAATGGAAAATGTTGCTAAGCAGTTGAGTCGGTGGTTCAATGTTGAGATTGTAATTAATGACCCGGAAATAAAAAGTTATATCTATAAAGCAACATTCCATAATGAAAATATTGGGCAGGTACTAAATTTATTGAAGCTTTCTGCACCAATTGATTACCGGATTATCAAAGGCAAAATGTTGCCCAATGGAGAGTTCTCAAGACAAAAAATTTACATTATGAAGAAAAAGAATTAAAAAAATACCGGGGAAGATGATTGATCACACCAACCCCGGCATAAAATCCGGTTCTTTTTTTGGCCAAAAGGAAACCGGGATCATTAGTAATAGACTAAAATCAATTCAAAGTTATGAAAAAAAAGTTACGATTAATCAGGAGATTTAACAGAAGTGTTTATCTCCGAAAAATTTGGATGACTATGAAGCTAACGTTGTTACTATTCTTCATTACCATCACTCAAATGATGGCTTCCGAAGCGTATTCCCAAACGACCAAAATGACTTTGCAACTTAAAGATGCAACGGTCCAAGAGGCGCTAAACCGGATAGAAAAAGGAAGTGAATTTTTCTTTCTCTACAACCGCAAACTTGTTGATGTCAATCGGAGAGTATCCGTGAACTTTAAAGATCAAAAGATCGATGAAATACTGGATAACCTACTCAGTGGAACTGATGTGGTTTATACTGTTGTTGACCGACAAATTGTGTTGAGCAAAAAAAATGATCCCAATAGTTTTGTACGGTTTAGTAATGATCAACCAATAAAAAAATTGACCGGTAAAGTCACTAATTCATCTGGAGCCACATTACCGGGTGTTTCGGTATTTGTAAAAGGCACTACAATTGGTGCAATTACAGATGCGAACGGAAATTATAGTATATCCCTAACCAATGTTCCTAAAAATGCGACTTTACTATTTTCGTTTATAGGAATGAGATCACAGGAAGTTCAACTATCCGGAAAAACAATAATCGACATTGTGATGGAAGATTTAGCGGTTGGACTGAAAGAAGTTGTTGTTGTGGGGTACGGCACGCAGAAGAAATTAACGGTAACTGGCGCTATTGTATCAGTAGGGTCGGGCGATTTGGTGAAATCTCCTAATGCAAGTATCGCTAATACGCTTGCAGGACGTATTACCGGTATGACAACTGTACAAGTTTCAGGACGACCCGGTGGTGATGATCCGACAACCTATATTCGTGGTATTGGATCACTTACCTCTTCAGCTTCAACACCATTAACTTTGGTCGATGGTGTCGAACGTCCATATACACAATTGGATCCAAATGAAATTGAATCGGTTTCCATATTAAAAGATGCTTCAGCAACTGCGGTATTCGGTGTCAGAGGCGCAAATGGGGTAATTATAGTTACGACAAAGCGAGGAACTGAAGGAGCTCCTAAAATAAATTTCACGACTTCATACGGTTTTCAGAAGGCCACAAATCTTCCTTCGTTCTGTGATAGTTATACCTATGCAAAGATGTATAATGAATCACAATTAAATGATGATCCAAACGTTGTTCCACGTTTTAACTCAACAGCAATGGAAGCATTCAGAACTAACTCTGATCCGATAATTTATCCAAACACTGACTGGATGAAATATATTCTGAAACCTGCTGCTTTTCAGACACAGGATAACCTTAATATTTCAGGAGGAACAAAAACCGTTAAGTACTTTGTTTCATTGGGATATCTTAAACAGGATGGATTATTCAAAACATTCGACTTAGGTAATGATTTCAATTATGCTTATAACAGGTATAACTATCGTGCTAATCTGGATATTGATGTAACCAAGACTACTAAATTATCACTGACAACAGGTGGCCGTAATGAAGTTCGTAATCAACCCTTACAGGCTGAACCCCAGTTCAGTATTTGGCGGAATATATTCTTTGCCCAGCCTTTCAGAGGAATAGGAATAGTAGATGGCAAACACATACAAACTGATACTAGATACATTTCCGGAGAAACAAGAGATGCGCTTAATGGCTATTACGGATATGGCTATCAAAATGAGCTTACGAATATATTAAATCTTGATATCAATCTTAATCAAAATCTTGATGTTTTTACTAAAGGACTGGCATTCAGAATTAAGGGATCGTATAATAGTACCTATGTCCACACTAAAACCAGAACTTCTAGTAAGGCGACCTATATGGCTAATTATTTACATGATCTTGATCCGACGGCACCCGATGATAAGACAATAGTCTATAAGAAAAGTGGCGAAGATGGTATTCTGGGCTATAGCGAAGCATTCGGAAAGTCAAGAAATTGGTATATGGAAAGCGCCTTCACCTACGATCGCGGTTTTGGAGATCATCATGTAACAGGACTTTTACTTTATAATGAAAGCAAAACTTATTATCCGGCAATTTATCCCGATATTCCATTGGGTTATGTTGGCTTAGCAGCAAGAGCAACGTATGATTTTAAATCAAAATATCTGTTGGATTTAAATATGGGTTATAACGGCTCGGAAAATTTTGCACCGTCGAGACGTTTTGGATTTTTCCCTGCAGCATCCATAGGTTGGGTAATATCAGAAGAAAAATTCATGAAGCATGTCCCCATTATTGAATATTTAAAAATAAGAGGTTCTTATGGTATTGTGGGTAACGACAAATTTGGAAATAGTAGATTCCTTTATTTACCGGATAGTTATTCAGCAAATGCAGGGGGATATAGTTTTGGAACAGATGTTCCTCAAAATCAGATAGGCGCAGCAGAAGGAACTGTTGGGAATCCGTTGGTAACCTGGGAAAAATCGCGTAAGCAAGACTATGGCTTTGACTTAAAGATGTTGAATGGCAGATTGGGATTGGTTGCCGATTACTTCTTTGAGCATCGGGACCATATTCTTACCAATAGACAGACGGTTGCCGGGGTTATTGCTTTGAATTTACCGGCAGTAAATATTGGAGTAGTCGAAAATCATGGTTATGAAGTAGAACTTAAATGGCGGGATAAAATAGGTAATGTCGGGTATTCAATTAGTCCCAACATCTCTTTTGCGCGTAATAAAATAATCTACATGGATGAAACTCCTCAAACTGAAGCATACCTTTTAAGAACGGGGAATCGGGTAAATCAACCTTTTGGATATGTATTTGATGGCTTTTGGACTGAAGCAGACGTAAAACATCTTTCTGATTTCCCGGATTCACATTATACTCCTAAACCGGGTGATTTAAGATATAAGGACCTTAATCATGATAATGTCATTGATGTTAATGATCGGAAGGCGATTGGATATCCTGATTATCCTGAATATGTTTTAGGCGTGAATCTAGAGGTGACCTATAAAAATTTCGATATTCACATGTTATGGTCCGGCGCTACACATGTATCCAGAGCATTATCCGGATCATTCCAATTGCCATTTGGACCTACCCATTCATTTGGATTGATGCAATATATGGCTGATGGCAGATGGACACCTGAAACTGCAGCTACGGCTACTTATCCCCGTATGACTTTTGTAGGCATTGAGAATAATACAAAATACAGTGATTTTTGGTTGAGAGATGCCTCCTATGTAAGATTAAAGAATTTGGAAATAGGGTATAATTTTAATATTGCCAAAAACGGTTTCTTAAAGCATATGGGAATATCCGGCCTACGGTGTTTCGCCTATGGCTATAACCTGCTAACTTTTGATAAAATAAAAGTAATAGATCCGGAATCTATCGCAAGTGAGGATGCGCAATATCCGTTGATGAAGATCTATAATTTTGGATTAAATATAACCTTTTGACAAAAAAATTCTGAATTATGAAAAATATTATTCTTTTTTTATCAGTATTGATACTGCTGGCTACCGGTTGCGAGAAATTTAAGGTGGGGAATGATTTTCTTGAAAAGCCACCAAGTGTGGATGTAACCAAGGATACCATTTTTTCAAACCTTGAATATGCAAAACGTTTTTTAACAGGAGCGTATGCCACGTTGCATTATGGATGGATTTATGATTTTACTGCAAAAGGTATTGGTATGGATGCGGATGTCTTGGAATCGTTGACAGATTTAACACATTCTTTTCGTTTAGACGGTGCAGTTAATCGTGTTTATTATTCCGGACAATATAGTGCCGGAACGGAAAATGGCTCTACAAGTACCAAATATAATTTTTTATACGAAGACAACTGGAAAGGGATACGGATGGCATATATTTTCATAGAAAATATCGATCATGTTCCGGATGCTGATGCAGCTACAAAAAAAGAACTTAAAGCTGAAGCAAGAATGATTATTGCCATGCATTATTCTGATATGTACCGTCATTTCGGAGGATTACCCTGGGTGAATCATGCAGTTGGTGTTAATGAAAATATCACTTTCCCACGACTTACCAGTCTTGCAACAATGGATTCAATTGTATCTGTAATCGATAAAGCAATTCCTGATCTACCTTGGACTATTACTGACTTGAGTAACCAAGATGGCCGCTTTACGCAGGCAGCTGCAATGGGACTCAAAGCACGGATGCTTCTATTTGCTGCCAGTCCGCTTTTTAACAGTGCAACACCTTATCTTGATGGGGAAGCATCGCAAAAGAAGATGACATGGCATGGAGGATATGATGCAAATCTCTGGAAAAAAGCTGCTGATGCTGCTAAAGAATTGATTACTAAAATTGAATCTCAGGGGGGGTATGCATTGGTCAAAACAGGGAATCCTCGAAAAGACTTCCGGAAAGCCTATTATGAAAGAGGAAACGGCGAAATCCTTATTTCTACAAGGGTAACATACAGAGATGGCGGCGATTACGATTATTTGGCTTTGGCGATTACTCAAGTTCATGGTATTGCTTGTCCTACACAGGAATATGTTGAGATGTTTCCAATGGCAAACGGAGTTCCTATCACCAATCCCGCATCAGGATATGACCCTAAAGACCCTTATAAGGACAGAGACCCTAGATTATACGAGACAGCGTTGGTAAATGGTGATATCTATCAGGGAAGACCAGCAGAGCTATGGATCGGAGGAAGAGAGCGACAAAACGCATCACAGTGGATGGCTGGATCGGGCTATGACTTGAGAAAATTCGTTCTTGATTGGGATAATGCTACATCTGTTGGTGCTGTTGTACAATCTCCATACCTCAGATTAGCCGAAATATATCTTACATATGCAGAAGCAAGTAACGAAGTCAATAATGGACCTACTGCTGAATCTTATCGGTGTGTTAATATTGTAAGAAATAGGGTTGGATTGCAAGATTTACCAACGGGTTTAACGAAGGAACAATTCCGCGAATCAATCTTGACGGAAAGAGCCTTAGAACTTGGTCTCGAAGAGGTGAGATGGTATGATCTTATCCGTTGGAAAAAAGCTAATGATTTCACGAAAAAGTTGCATGGCTTAAATATCACAAAAGACGGGAATAATTTTATTTATACAAAATTCGATTTGCCTGCACGTTACTGGCAGACTAATTGGTCGCCCAAATGGTATCTGAGTGCGTTCCCTCCAAATGAAGTAAACAAAGATTATGGTTTGGTTCAAAATCCGGGATGGTAAAAAGTTAAGAAGATTTTAAAAAATGCAATTTAAATTTTAAAAAATGAGAAAAAATTATATAAAATTTTTATATCTATTCTTGCTGATGCTGCCCGTAACCTATTCCGGATTTGCCCAGCAACAAATACTTAAAGGAACCATCATTGATGAAGCGAACAATCCGGTTTTTGATGCTATTATCACGATCAAAGAACAGCCCATGATAATAACTAATAGCGATAAAAACGGAAAATTTACCATTGATGGGCAAATAGGTCAGCATATTGAAATTGCTTTAGGGCAAAGGCACAAAACTGTCAGAATTGAAACTAATCCGATGGTTTTATCAATAACCGACAATGATGCATTGATTCCGATAGGTTTTGGAATGATGCGTAATAAAGAAGAAATAACTTCGGCTATAGGAATAGTTAGAGAAGATGAATTATCTAAAAGTCAGGCTATAAATCCGGCAAATGCCCTTTATGGTAAGATACCGGGATTGGCTGTACTACAAAATGGTGGAACTAGCTGGTCAAATGATCCGACTCTTTTTATTAGGGGGGTTGGAACTACTAGAGATAATACAATACTGACATTAATTGATGGGTTCGAACGTCCGATCTCTTCAATTTCTTTAGGCGAAATCGAAAGTGTGGAAATTCTTAAAGATGCTGCTGCGCTGACTATGTATGGCCAACGTGGAGCCAATGGTGTCTTACTGGTCACAACTAAAAGAGCTGATAATAAGGAAAATAATGTTAAGGTGGCATTTGAACATGGGATTACGCAGGCTTTTCGGTTACCAAAATTTCTGGATGCATCCGGTTATGCCCAAGCGATGAATCAAGCAAGAGCCAATGATGGACTATCTCCACTCTATTCTGAAAAGGCTTTGAGTGCCTTTAAATCGGGTGAATCACCTTACTTATATCCAAATGTGAATTGGTTGAATGAATCCTTTAGAGATTTTGGCGAGACGAATAACCTTAAAGCCACATTTCAGAAGAAGGCAAAAAACATCAGCTATTTTACGGATTTGAATTATCAAACGGATAAGGGCTTGTTAGGTCCGGTCAATGATAATGATGGATACAACACACAATTGAGCTATAGCAAATTTAATTTTCGTTCTAACCTTGATATTGATATTACAAAATCAACGAAGTTTAAAGTGAACATTAGCGGAAATTTAAGAGAAACAAGAACTCCGGGAACATCAATATCTTCTATTATGTCGGCGATTTATGCTACTCCATCTGCGGCTTATCCAGTGAAAACATTTGATAATAAATGGGGTGGAACATCGTACTACAATAACAATGCTGTTGCACAAATTTCAGCAACCGGTTATCAATTTTCTCATACCCGTGAACTGTTAGCAGATGGAAGTCTGGAACAGAATCTGGATATTATATTGCCCGGTTTATCTGCGGAAGTTGCATTAGCATACGATAATTCGGCCTCATATGCGGAGAGTAAAACAAAAAAATATCAATATGAAACACTTTCAACAGTAAGTAATGGAGGATCTATTGATACCGTTAAAACTCTTTACGGTAATAATACCGAGTTATCCTATAACAGCTATTTGAGTAATCAATGGCGCCATGCAACAGCTTGGGGCAAACTGAAATATGATAAAGATTGGGGGAATAACTCAATAAACTCTACTTTTTTATTTCAACAGGATAAATTAGTAAAGAATGGACAGTCTAATACCTATGCTCATCAGCTAGTTGCGGGAAATGTACATTATTCCAGAGATATGAAATACTTTGCAGATATTTCCGCATCGTATAGTGGAACAAATGTATTGCCCAAAGACAGTAGGTTTGGTCTATTTCCGGCACTCTCATTGGCATGGAAACTTTCGAATGAAGAATGGTTTGTTAAGAACGGACTATTTGATAATGTGAAGATCAGGGCATCATGGGGAATGGCAGGTAACGACTTGATTCCACAGTATCTTTCCGCTAGCCCATTTAATGGAGCGGCGGGTTATTATTTCACAAGTAATAGTTCAGGCTCCGGTGGTATAAATGAAGGACGGTTAGCTTCATCAGGACTAACATATGAAACATCAATTAAATCAAATATTGGTGTTGATGCAAGTATGCTGGGTATGATAGATCTGAATCTGGATGTTTTTTATGATCATCGGAAAAATATACTTGTCGAATCAGATGGATTAATATCAAATGTTCTTGGAGCTGATAAACCATTATTGACTGACGGAGTAGTAAATAATAAAGGAATTGAACTGGGTGTTAACTTTCATAATAATAAAGGTGCTTTCACCTATTATCTCAATGGACAGTTTACTTATGTACATAATAAGATCATCCAAATGGGGGAAGCTTACCGGCCTTATGATTATTTGAAACGAACGGGACAAAGTATAGGTCAGGCGTTTGGATTAGAGGCAATAGGTTACTTCAAAGATTTAGCTGATATTGCCAGTAGTCCCAAACAAGTGTTTTCTGAAGTGAAACCGGGTGATGTCAAATATAAGGATCAGAATAATGATAAAGTCATCAATAGTTATGACGAAATTCCGTTGGGAAATACCACAACGAATCCGGAAATATATTATTCTTTATCATTGGGTATGGAATATAAAAACTTTGGAATGGATGCACTTTTTCAGGGTACTGCAAGACAATCAGTCTATCTGAATACGCAAGGTGTTTTCTGGCCTTTGATAGGAAATACCTCTATTTCTACTTATTCTGATAATTATTGGACTCCTGCTACTGCTGCGACAGCTTCTCAACCACGGCTTACAACATTAGATAATGCCAATAATTATCGTCCAAACAGTATCTGGATTAAAAATGGATCATACTTTAAATTACGGTCTTTGGAACTCTATTATAAGCTTCCACAACAATTGGTTTCAAAACTTAGAATTTCCGATTCACGAATCATACTCAGGGGAATGAATCTGTTTTCGATTGATCATATTCATACTGTTGACCCGGAAGAAATCGGAATAACTTATCCTACATCTTCATCATATAGTATAGGTATTGAAATCGGATTTTAAGCTATTTAAACACACTAATATGAAATATTTAAAATTATTTATAGCGTTTGAGATATTACTTCCTTTATTATGGGGTTGTAATAAGTCGCTGGATTATAATGAAGCTACTTACTATACGAAGGATAATAGTTTCAGTAGCTTTAGTCGAACTACAGCTTTCCTGTCTAATATCTATAGTTATCTCCCGACTGATTTTAGTAACATTGACGGGGCGATGCGATCATCCGCATCGGACGATGCCGTTCATGTTTGGGATTTATCAACTATTAAGGAGTTCAATAACGGAAGCTGGAGTGCTATAGAAACACTCGATGATCAATGGGGAACTTTGTACAAGGGGATCAGAGCTGCTAATCTGTTTATACAAGAGTCTGCTGGGCAAACTTTTGAAGATTTGCGCTATAATGACGATTATAAACAGATAATGCAACGATTTCATTTATATCCTTATGAAGCAAGATTCTTACGTGCATTTTTTTATTTTGAATTGATTAAGCGATATGGTGATGTTCCGTTGGTTACAACAGTTCTTACTGACGATGAAGCAAATAATGTAACAAGAACTTCTTTTGATAAAGTAGTAGATTATATTGTTTCGGAATGTGATGCAATAAGCCCGGAACTGCCTTTAAGCTATGCCGGCATAACAGGTTCTGAAACAGGTCGTGCTACAAAAGGAGCTGCTCTTGCCTTAAAAGCACGAACCTTGTTATATGCTGCAAGCCCTTTACATAATTCTGGAAACGATAATGCAAAATGGATTGCGGCTGCAACTGCTTCCAAAGCAATTATTGATTTAAAAAATTATACGCTTGATAATGACTATTCGAATATTGTTAACAATCTTCAATCTACTGAATTGATATTCGAAACCAGGCAAGCCGCTTCCAATAGCTTTGAATCTGCGAATTTCCCTATCGGGTTTGAAGGTGGAAATACCGGTACATGCCCTTCTCAAAATCTTGTTGATGCTTATGAAATGCAATCAACAGGAATAGGAATTAACGAAAGCGGGTCAGGTTATAATTCAAATGATCCTTATAATGGACGAGATCCAAGATTGAGTAAAACGATTCTCTATAATGGTGCAACATGGAAAAATACAACTATTCAATGCTGGTATGGCGGTTTGAATGGTGAACCAACGGAAAAGGCTACTAAAACAGGTTATTATCTTAAGAAATATGTCATGGAAAGTATTTCCTTGAGTGCAACCAGTCCAACAACAAAAATACACACTTGGGTTCTATTTCGTTATGGTGAAGTGCTTTTGAATTATGCTGAAGCAATGAATGAAGCTTATGGTCCGAACATTTCTGGCCCAGCACCTCTTCAAATGACAGCAAATGAAGCCGTAAACCTAGTTAGAGCCAGAGCTGGAATGCCGGCATTCCCGGCAGGTATGTCAAAAGAAGCTTTCCGAAATAAACTTAGAAATGAGCGAAGAGTGGAACTCGCTTTTGAAGACAGTCGTTTCTGGGATATCAGAAGATGGAAAATAGGTAGTTCAACAACCGATATTTATGGTGTTGCTGTGACTAAAGATAATTCAGATAAGATATCTTATACACGGAAGCTGGTTGAAACACGTGTTTGGAATGATAAAATGAATTTATACCCGATTGCGAAAAGTGAAATGTACTTGAATAAGAAACTCACCCAAAACACTGGATGGTAAGAAATAATCTCGAATTTGTCATTAGAAATATTTTGTTGACGTTCAACAAACTCATTTAATTTGTTTTTTAAACTAAATGCTGATAATCAATATCATTATTTCTAATGACAAGCTTGAGTTTATAATATAATAACTTAAAACGATGAATCACTTTTTAATAAAATAATGCAGGTAGTTATGTGAAAGAAAAGGTGACGAATAGCCTATTAAGATAGCCGGATATGCACCTGTTACATGTTTTTATTAGTTTATATTGGACAAGTACATAAAAAATTTCTTGTTTACTTGATTTTTAATTAAGAAATTTCCTGCTATAATTTCTGTTTTTTTAATTTTTATGATCCACGAGATCTATGAGATTATTAATGTTTTTATGTACATACTTCGATTTAAATAATATCTAATAAATATGAAATCAGCTTTTGTAAAAATACTATTAATAAGCCTGTGCTTTTATAATGTATCAAAAGCAACAAGCTTAACCATCAGTCGCGATACAGTGTTGCCTTCTAAAAAGCAACCTATTACAAATATTACAGGACATATTTCTGGTATAGATGATATGTCCTATACTTTTGGCATTAATGGAATAAATGATTCAACTGCCCGCCGTTATAAATCTCTTGGTGTAACCAGTGTTGAGAGCTATGTTACTTGGGAAACATGTGAGAAGAGTGGAGAGGGTAAGTGGGATTGGTCTTATTGGGATAAAACAGTTAAAATACTGAAAGATAATAACCTGAAGTGGGTGCCTTTCCTTATAGTGGGGCCGGCATACTCTACGCCCGACTGGTTCCGGGCAAGTAAGGATCACATTCCTTGCTGTTGTCTGGAGCACGGATTAATTAGTAAAGTAGAATCTCGTTGGAATCCTAATTTACCGAAATGGATCGATCGTTTTATTGCAGCATTTTCTAAACGCTACAAAGATTCTGGTGTAATAGAATCGGTTCTCTTGGGCATTCAAGGTGATTATGGTGAGGCAATCTACTCTGTAACTGGCGGTGGCTGGACTTTTAATGTTCCGGGTGAATACCACAATCACGAGGGGTTCTGGTGCGATGATAAATATGCACTTAACGATTTTCGTATTTTTAACCAAAAACGATATAAAAATATTGACGGGCTTAACAAGGCCTGGGGAACCACATTTAAAGGATTTGATAATATTGACTTTCCAGGACGTAAAGATGAGCTTGTAACATTTAATACGAGGGTTCAATCGGGTGATCCTCTTGCACGTCGCCAATGGATTGATTTTATAGATTGGTATCGTTCAGCCATGACGAACTGGGCTGACTGGTGGATGGGAACAACCAGAAAGTATTTTCCAAAAACACAGATATATCTTTGTACCGGTGGGGATGCCAGACCACAACATGGATCAAACTTTGCCGAACAATCACGAGTAGCTGCTAAACATGGGGCAGGTGTAAGGATTACTAATGAAGCATCTGATTATAAGTCTAATTTTTCAATAACAAGATGGGTCGCATCAGCTGGAAAGCATTATGGTTCATATTTCGGATTCGAACCTGCAGGTACGGAAGATGAAAAAGGGATAGTCGTACGTATATACAATGCTACAGCATCTGGCGCAAGACAGCTTCATGACTATGAGGGAAATATCACATCAACGAATGGACGAGTAGCTGTTCAGCAGGAACATATAAAATATTTGTTTCGTGTTCAATCTCCGGTAGTACCAATTGCATTATGGTATCCGAATGTTTCGTTAACCCTAAAGTGGGGTGGTTACCTTGAAAAAGCAGCTCAATTCAGAGATTATGCCGATTTTGATTATGTTGATGAAACTATGTTACACACTGGAGCACTGGATCAATATAAGATCCTTGTAATCATTCAAGGAGAGGTTATGGAGCCAGCGGATGCTAAACGTATTGCTGATTGGATCAAAAAGGGCGGATATGTTATTGTTATGGATGTTCCGAAGCTTGAGAGTGTTGAAACGACTTCCGAACCAGAGCATATTTTATTCGGCAATAATGGATCTAACGACCGGGTGATTGGTAAAGGTCGGATAATACGGGTGAGTGGTTGGGACCGTCTTTCGGAAGCACTTCGTAACACAATGTCTGAGCTTAGACTTCCTGTTTGTGATCTTATGAACGATAGCATTTTTGCAACTCAGATAGGAAAAGACCAATGGCTTTTTCTGAATACTACCAACAAATCGTCTATAATCAAAATCATACTTCCAAATAGTACGCGTGATGTCGTAACCAAGCCTGAAACGATAACTGAAGCTAATGTGAGCAAAATTTCGAAGTAACGAGTTTCATATTAGATAAATATTTTCATTAATATTTATTTATGAAAGTATGAATATTAGGTGATTAAGAAAGATTATTCAATTCTATCATATTGATTCTTCAAACTCAAATAAAATCATGAAACAATCCATTTTGTTTATAGTGGCCTTGGTTTGCTTATTCGGTTGCAAAATTGAAAACAAAAGCATCAGAAGTATGGACGGAGTTTTCAACGTTAAAGCATACCATGCAAAAGGAGATGGAATCACAGACGATACATATGCAATTCAAGCAGCGCTTGATGCAGCAGGGAAAACCGGAGGAAGAGTATATTTGCCTCCGAAAAAGTACCTGATTAAGGGAAGCTTGAAAATTCCACCCGGTGTATCGGTGATTGGATCGGCTAACATGCCGCAATATAGTGATCCCCTCATAGGTACCATCTTATTAGCTACCGGTGGGCGTGATAATGAAAAGGCACCAGCATTGTTTGAGCTGGGATCTTCTTCTTCAGTAAGTGGACTGACTGTCTATTACCCTGAACAGCTTGTAGAAAATATTCGCCCTTATCCATGGACATTTCATTTACAGGGTAACGATAACACTGTGGAAAATGTTACCTTAATCAACAGTTATAATGGTATTGAAGTTGGGCCGGAGCCCAATGTGCGACATCGTATTCGCAGTGTTTATGGCTGTGTGTTACG
>CAXXIC010000002.1:0-27280 GCA_963668555.2 Bacteroidales bacterium | reverse complement strand
AAACGAATATGACCCATACAAAGACACGTCAGTATTTATAACTTCGACGTTCCCCTGGGATGAAGGCACCCTTTCTCTGCTCAAGACGATTCACATTGAGAAGATCAATTCCACTTCTTAGCTTCGCTTGTGGGATTTCCTTTTTTCACCAAAGAGTGCAATGAGTTCTTTTAAGGTCCAAAAGGTTTTTCGTTGGATACATCTATGTCAAATGCATGGAGGAATTGCATGAGAATAATGATTGGCGTCGTAATATTGGTAGCTTCATTGATATCATTAATGGCAACTGCATCTGCAGTTGAAATTGTTAGAGTAGATAATTTCAATTTATCAGTAGATTTCGGCGAATCACATGCTGAAATATCGCCCACATCGCCTTATATGGTAAACGAGTTAAACATTGCATCGGTTAAATTCTCCGCAGACAACGCAACAGGAATTATTGCCATAGGCAAAACGCCTGGTTCAGAGCCTCATTCCATTTTAGTAAGCAACTGCAAAAGAGTTCTAGAGCTAATAATGAAGCAAACCAATGTCAATGTGGACGTAACGCCATACGAAGATGGGTTCATTGGGACAGGTGAAGACCTAGCTACCGGGTCACCGACGTATGGAATCTTAAAGCCAGATGATGCAGAGTTTGGAAGAGCATCTCGCGTATTAATTGCGATAGCAACTTCAAAGGACGAAAGAAAGATTAAAAGCATAATAGCGAGCGTAAAATCAGCATAATTCAGTGAATTTCGTCTTTGCGGGTTTTATAATATTCCTTTTTTGTACAACTAACGCGATTTATTTCTAAAGTATCTAATCATAACCTAATTCCACAAAACCGATATGCGTAAAATCCCATAGCGCACAATGGTGATTATCGAGCTAGAAACATATTCATAACTCGGTGTGAATTAAATTCAAGGCCAGAGCATATCGGTTTTGCACCAAGATTATAACTTTCGGTTTTGGCTACTGGTAGCGATTGCAAAAGACCTTTCTTTTTTCGATCATTTCATAGTTTATGTGCATGGAGAGCCGGTTTTGACCATGTTTCCCCGCGAATGGATTACATCAAATCAGTATAAGCTTTATTGATGCTGTTTTGTGGAATGTGTCACTGAAATTAGTACAAGGCAACAGTATTAACTTTATTAAGAAAGTTCTTAGAATAATACTTATACAGGCAATTTTCCTATCACGATTTAATCAATCATGTTGTGGATATATTTATCTTGGTTTAGGTTTCCCATAAGGTAGCAAGAGGTAGTCCTATTAATATGAAGCTAAAATGCTAATAGCATCAAACCGAAAAAGGGGAGAATAAATATATGAATGATTTTATGATAGGGGATAATCTTAGAGATATAATTATCGGTGTAATCGGATCTCTTATCGGAGCAGCTTTTGTATTCTTTGCATCACGCGGCTGGAAATTTACGAGCGACTTACGCGAAAAAGCTAAACTAGAGCTCATGCAAGAAAAATCCGAGTGGAACAATGGAGGGCAAATTGGTCAGCAAAGAATTACTAATAAATACTTATTTGAAATATTAAAATTTATCCTATTTGGTAGTTTATTTTCAAGTATTCCATTAATAATATCAGCTTTCTCTATAATGGATGGAATGATAACATCTACCAGTCCCGTTATTTTTTACGTATTATCTGGCTTTGCCTCACTAGCTTCCTTTTATTGGGGGTTAGGGAAAGTAATCAGATACAGAAATTTATCCTCCTAATAATTTTGTGGCAAAAATACCGCAAACTGATAAGCAGCAACCACATTACAAGATCAAGGGTGGCAACAATTTTAACCGCTAGACGCTGATTACCTCGCGCCAATTGGCACGAAAAATCATCATTCTGTAATGCGATAGGCTCCGAAAAAAAATAAGACCTTCGGCCTAGATTGCCGCGCGCCCTTGGCCGGTAGCGGCGGCGATCAGAGCAACAGGCCCGGCACGTCGGGCTAATCGCTACATCCTCTCCTATGTGGCCGAGAGATATAGGCCATTTGGACCAGTAAAGCTAAACCTGATCACTACATTATCTTATGTGATCACTATGAGGATTTATGCTGAGGCTACTGATCAGTTGCTAAAAGAGATCAACCAAGCGGTCAAAGAAAAAGGAATTGGTAAGACCCAAATAGTTCTTGAAGCCCTTGATCAGTACCTACATGGTAGTGATCATGGAGAGCTTGCAAAAGCTAGGTCCGAGCTGGAAAAGACCAAAGGAGACCTAGATAAAAGTTGGTTCGAGATCACTAGGTTAAGGTCTGAGATCACAGCTATTAAAGCTGATTTAGAAAAGATAAGATCACTAGCTGAAAGGCTCCAGCAAGAGAGTGATCTACTAAAGAAAACTGCTGATCAAGCACACATAGACCTTGAATTGTCGCGACGTGATCACGAGCATGCACTAGACACCATACGACAAGACCGGGAACAGATCAGTATGTTATCTGCATTGACTCATCAGTTGACAGAGAAGATCACGCCTGCGCTGCCACCAAGCCAGGAAGAGGCCAAAAAGAAAGGATGGTGGCAGTTCTGGAGATGAAGAGTTGATGGAACTTAGTACTTTGGCTGATATTGGAGTAGCTCTTGCGACCTTATTTTTGGCTATCATAACGAGCTTAACTATTAGAGAAACGCGTCTGCAGCAAAAAAAAGATCGTTTACATAAAGAAATGACGTTATTAGTTGGGCAATTACATATCCACATGGACAGCGATTTATTATTTGGTACAACGGAACTTAATAATCGACCTAACCGAGATAGAACCACAGATCAAGACTGGAAAATGTATTTTAATTTTTGGGATAATATTGAAATTAATATGTATTTAGCGGACAGGGATTTATTAAGAGCGCTGAAAAACCACATTGACGCAAAAAATGATTATTGGAATTGGGCGAGAAGCAATGGACTCTTAATATTTAACGCTAATAACGAGTACAAACAGAAAATGCAGTGGATCAAGACTACAAGAAATGCTTTGGACAAGGAAACCAATAGAAGATATGAAAACCTAAAGAAAGAAATCGATGAACTTGAACAAAGGCCTTGGTATCATTTCTGGAAATGCCACTAAGAGAAGGCCCCTCGCAGTCTCCGCGTGATCGAATCCTTTGGATACTCAACAACAGCGGCGGCAAGATGGACAGGAGCACCTTAAGGCGGCGCATGGGGACAGGCCATGAAAGGTCACAGTTTTATAGTTTTAAGACACATATATTGATAGGTGAAATATTCTATGCTGTGGAACCTTGTAAAGAAGATTATAAAAATACACCTTCTCGTGATTGGCTTGATAGCTCTTCTGTGTTTCTTGAAAAAGAAGCACCATTGCTGCTGCCATAATGATAAAGAATAGACAACCATTTTTACCGCCTAGGAAGAAGCAAAGAAAAAGAGCTGGTGGCGGTTCTGGAAATGAGGAGATCACCCTTCCAGCCAGAACTCCTGTGGCCACAGCCCGCCCTCTTCACAGCAGGTTTCTTGAGAGTGGACTTCCTCAAAGCGATTATGGATCATCTCATCAACCTCCGACAGCCTGACCCCAAACACCTCAGCCAGGATCTCCCTTGCCGCTTCCAGCTCCATAGCCTTTTGACTCATTGCCTTATGTGGCCTGAAGACTCCTGCCATGAAGAGCTTATTCTACGTATAAGGTTAAGTAATTTGGCCGGAAAACAATATCAATAGGCCATTTTTTCATAAAGGGAAAGCTTGAATATCATACAAAGAGATGAATGAGACCATGAGACGAACCAGAGCCTTCTTTATGCTGTCTATGCTGCTCCTGATCACCCTGGCAGCAGGCGCGCCGGATGAGGCCATGGGAAGAGTTTCAAAGGTTGTGGATGGTGACACCTTCGACGTTACCCTAGATAGCCATGATAGCCGGATCTCCGAGGACATCATCAGGGTCCGGCTTGCAGACATTGACACGCCGGAAGTTCGCGGGCCGAAAGCATGCGAAGCTGGGAAGAAGGCATCAGCCTACACGAAAAAATGGCTTTTAGGTAGAACAGTATCCTTGGACCTTGATGATAAGACCGGCAAGGTAAAAAACTATGGAATATGGCGATGGGTGGCGGTTTGCTATCTGCAGGATGGCCGGAACTTCAATAAGATGCTTGTGGATGCCGGCCACGCCGTGATAAAAGACTTCAAAAATAATGAGTTCGATCCTGGGAGCTGGTGGAGCTAAGAATAGATCGCTCTGGCGTCCTTCAAGGTCTCCATGGCTCGCTCTCCTGTGGGTGATGTCTTATAGATAATCCCATCCTCCTGGATGGCCTCGATAAGCCCCTTTTCTTGCAGTAAAGTGAGATATGGCCCTACGGTCTTAAAATTCAATCCAGCTTGATAAACAACCCTGGTCTTATTAGCACCTTCGCGACATGTATCGAGAATTTGGACTATGATCTGATCTTTTTCCCTTTTCGGAAGCATAACATAGGTAAGTATTTTATATACTTATTAATGTTTCCTTCTTATGTAACCGGGCCACATAAGATAATATCGAAGCGTTACATAAGAACGGGCCGATTGTGGCTTTATACATGCAAAATTATAATTTCTGTAATGCCTTATAATCAACGATCTCAGGCAAAGATGATAGTTAAGGACTGGCTAGAAATCGCTTGAAGGTCGATTATTGATTGCTGTCCTGTGGCATTAAAGGCTATGTCCGAGATAAAGCGCAAAATGTCCTATGATGAGAAGATCCGATGCATAGACAAGAACCCTGACCACAAGAGGATCTTCATTTAGCGTATGTTCGCAGAAGGATATCACCCACCGAGAGATGATTATCATGAGAATTACCACTAGCATGGTAAGGCAGAAGATAACGAAATGTGCGATTAGGCTTACCATGTAGGGCTCGACAATCAACCAAACCTCTTGGTGAACGTTGAACATTCACCTCAGATATATCTGTCATATAGTTATAAGTTTTTTTTCTTTAGATTGTTTTTATATATACTGTTTATTTTTTAATATATATTATAACTAAGAGAAACGCTATGCACTAAACTAATAACAGTTGTTTAAAAAAATTTTTTTCTACCTGAGAATCCTTAGACTTCGATTGTGCGCGAAGCTCTATAAGTTGCCTAGATTTAGTTCATTTGTTGATTCGTTTACATGCCATGTAAATTATCAATCAATTTCTGACCTATTACTTCGATGTCTCTTCATATCGGTTCATTATTATTCTCCTATCCACTAAGCACTATAGAAATATCAGTAAGTCACCTGATATTTTAGGATCGGTGCAAGGAAGTTTGTGTCTCTTATCCTCTATTCTCTAAAATTAATTGATCGTTGACGTCAATGAATTTGTACCTTCAAGCGAAGCACTTTCTCCCTGGCATCGCCAGGCCTAGCATGAAGTTCATAGCGGCGCATGTCCAGCTTTACCAGAAGGCGTGTCATTGTGGCCCGGTCAATGCCTAGAATGTGTTCCAGTTGCTTCAATGTGGTAGGCCCGCGGCTCTTCAGCACTTCATCTATTTTCGCGATTCTGGCAACGGTCTTCTCTCCTGATGGTGTCGGAGCCTTGACCAGTTTGGCGATTATGTTATCTATCTCGGAGATGGCATCAAAAGAATCGTCGGTTCGTGCTCCCTGCAGACGCACCTCGCGGCGCAAGGCGGCTATTTCCTGCCTATCCTGGTCTCTCTCTTCTCGGAGCCCCATAACCTCATCCTGCAAAGGCTGGAAGGCTTCTTGGATGAGGCCCCGGAGCTGTGATAAGGAGAGTGTGATAGATGGTTCTGAAGGCGATACGGGAAAATCGGCTTGCATCGCTGTGGACGCAAAGCTATTTATCTTAGCTAAGGCTATTTCTGACATAAGGTATTCACCTGCACGGTGTTTTCTCCTGTCAGGAGTTCGCAGCTCCTGACCGGAAACCAGTTTTTTATTACTACTATTATTTTGGCAAAGATTATTTCAAATCATTTTAAAGCTATGCCTAGATAAGCTCATATTCGGTCAGTGACAACCCGCAAGCTGGCATTGTGTTTCACCAAAACCGTGCCAAAGGGCGGGGGTAATCCCTGTCCTTCTAATTACTTGCATGATGCTCTAAGTATTCTTTAATCGCATCCGCGATCACGCCAGATTGTGAGCCTCTAAGTGTTCCTTTTGTCTTCACGATATACTCTTTCAGCCTCTGGTTAATCTCGGGGGTAATATCAGCACTGACTTTAGGCATGTTAGAACATAAGATCTTAGCTCTATATAACCTTTACTTCTTTAATAGACTAAACTCTTAAATACTAAAAAGACTATGTTCCTATCGGTGAAACGCAATGTCTGGAAAAGTATTAGTTCAAGTTGAAACCCCAAAAACGCAATCCATCGATGCTGTGAAAACGCTATTGGCCTACGTTGGCCGCGCAAGTGATCCGCTACCCTCGGACGTGAGCCTTGATAATGGCCGTGTGGTGTTGATCCTGTCCAATAAAAAGGACTGTTTTTATGTGGCCACACCGCGAGCATGTTCTTGCCCGGCGCATACCTGGCATCCGGGCCAATCATGCAAGCATCAGAGAAAGTTCTTTCCACAATCGGAGGCGGCTAAAACCGTCTCTGCTAACGAACCTCTGATTAAGCGAGGCGGATTTAGGCCGGTGGACACCATGCCAGGAGAGGAGAAGGTGGCGGCATAGATGGCCATCACTTCTTTTTGGCGGTGTCGGAGCTGCCCGTGGGTGTGGCTGGATTGAGCGGTACTAAAAAGGAATAATCGCAGCGATTTTTCAACCGCCGCGCACGGCCTGAGTTCTCTAGCGAGTTATTCTTCAGTTTGCCGCGCACACACTCTTTCAACAATGTATTTAAATTGTACGCATAATTTGACTGTTAATTCCATTCTGTAGCGTGTTATGAAGTCGATTAGACGATAGATAGCGATTTTGGAAATATTCTTCATCATGATGGTGTAAAAAGAATGCTAGTAGATATTACATATATGATACATAGATAGTATGTATGTATGTAGGTAGGTATGTAATGTGAGTAAAATATTTGCACTAAAATCGCATTATGCAAAATTGACGGTCGACCGTTTAATTCAAACAGTCGGTTAACATTTAACTTGACACTTTATGTCAAATTTAACACGTAATTATTCTGACTACGGTTCCGTATTCATTGAAAAATGTGCCACTTTGGCGCATGTGCACCACTTTGGTGCACTTATTTGGGGGTTAAGCTTAAATCGTCTCATGACATTCCCTTCCCTAGGTGATTCTATGAGAATGGAAGAAATTAATGCAAAAATTCCGATAGAGTCGAGGTTAGCGATTGAAAAATTCGCTATACAGCGAGAAATTTCGCTCGGAGCAGCCACCAGACACTTTCTGAAAGTTGGAATTCAGGCGGCGGGCGTGGTTGGTTGATACCGAAAATAGAAAATGTGCCCGGAAAGGGTGTTAGCGCACCCTCGCCGCGCGTTGCTGTCGCCTCTGTCTACCTCCGAGAGGTCTACCTATGAGTAAGGCTCTTCTCAAATTTAACACTTCCCACAGAGGATACTATGCCACATGCTAGCGATAGCAAGACCTCTGTCATTCCCGACGGTCTCAGAACCGAGGGTAATGAGGGCGAAAAGCATCAACGTGTGCATATCCCACGCGATAAAGCCAAATCTCTGACATGGTTGCCCTGGAAGTCCAATAACCAAGAACACGGCTTGATACGCCACAAGTTCAGCGCTAACGGCACCATCACTGAAATGGGAGATAGAGCGCCGGTTATTCGCAGGAAACCCAAAAGTGTCTCTTCAAGGCAGTGGGAGGCGGTCTAAAATGATCGCCACCACAAAACAATCTAAACTAATATTTAAAAAGATCTCCAAAAAGCGATCACAGGAGCCTTGCAAGCTATTCACGTTCTTGAAAATTATTTGGAAGACATTGAGGAGCGAGAATAGATGACCAATGTTCCCGAATGCTTCAACACTCCAAATGCTGGATTCGTGCTCCTCCCGACAGGGATTAAATTCCCACCCATCGAGAAGGAATGGCAGAAGAAGCCCCATACTTTCGCAGAGGCGCAGGCTCACCGGGGAAACGTGGGTGTATTGGCCGGCAAAGCGGACATCGGCCTTGATAAAGACAACCCCGCAGCTTTTGAAGGTCTGGAGCTGCCCACCACGACCAGGTGGGAAACCCGCCCAGGCCGGTATGGGATGAGATTCAAGCTCTCCGACAACGTGACAGAGGCCCTGGCTACCATCGGCAAGAAGGCTGATTTGGCACAGATATATCTCTACCGCGATGGGAAGCAATGTGGAGAGATAAAACTTCAGAGATCTTATCAGATCATCCCACCGTCATTTAAACCACTTGAAGATGGCACGCGCGCAGATTATAAGATGCTTGACTCCAGCCCACCGGCTACTATCACCCTGGCGCATCTCCTGGCCGATCTTCAGGCAATCGGAATAACCTTCTCTTCCAAGCTGGAAGCCAACGCCGCCAAACTGGAAGACATCGGCAAGAAGGCCCACCACATACGAATAGAGAGCGATGAAACCCGAACCCGGCGCTATGCAGAGGCGGCACTCCGCGATGAAGTATTGACCCTGGCAGGCACCCCCGAAGGCAACAGGAATAGGCAACTTAATGATTCGGCTTTCAATCTTGGTCAATTCGTAGCTGTTGGACTGCTAAGTGAGGATGAGGTAATCTCCGAGCTGACGAGAGCGGCAGAAAATACCGAGCTGCCCACTGAGGAGATCCGAAAAACTATCATTTCCGGGCTGGAAGCTGGAAAGCAGCACCCCAGGGAGATACCAACCGCAGAGGAAACCCCGACACCTGAAAACCTAAACAATCTCTTTGCCAACGATCCCAAGGGGGCCATCAAAAGCCCTGCATTTCTCCGAGCACTGGCAATGCTCAAAGAATCTGACCCCTTTGAGTACGAACTGCTGAAAGAAAAGATAGCATCTAATAAAACGCTGAAAGGCGTTTCCAAGAAAACAATAGATGTGATGGTCGAAAGACACGCACCGAAAGCAGAAGAAGCGGATGAGGCCGGGCCTGAGATACCCGAGGATATACTCACTGAAGCGAACCAAGTACTCGACGAGGGCAGAGGGTTTGAGTATGCTTATGAGGTCTGGCAGAAGCGACACCACGGCGACGGGAATCTAGGAAAGGGGTTATTCCTATCCATTGGCGGCCAGTCCTGCCTATCATCAAAAGGGGTACATATCCATGCTTGCGGTCCGAGAGGATCCGGAAAGAGCGATGGTGCCGAGAAGGGGGCCGAGGAGATCCCTGCAGAATATCTCTTGGTAGGCAGTGCAAGTCCAAAAGCATTGTACTACCTGGGCGCAAGGTTGCCACCCGGTGCCGTGGTCTATCTGGATGATATCGGCTGGAATGACCAGGCCGCCCAGATGTTCAAGACATGCACCACATTTTACAAGGAAGGTGCAACCCATACAGTAGTGGTTGATCAGGAGATCAGGCAGTTCAAGACTGCACCCAGGATTATCTTTTGGCTGACCACGGCAGACGACCAGACAGATGAACAGATCAGGGACCGGCTGCTAAGGATCGATACTACAGAAGACCCTAAGCACACGAAGGCCGTGATAGATTTTATCTTCCAGCAAAGGAAGAGCGGCGCGGCTTCCTTCGACCCCAGGGAGCTGGAGGTTTGCCGGGCGATTATTCATCTTCTGAAGCAGGTATTCATTGACGTTGTTATTCCCTTCTCCGACAAGATCAGGTTTGAAGGAGATCCGAGAGGAGCAACCATATTCGCGGATCTAGTATCCTCATTTGCCGTCTGGAGACATCGCATAAGGGCGCATGACAGCAACGGTGCCATAATCGCCTGTTACGAGGACTACAAGGACGCAGAGACCTTCTTCAATGCCATAAAAGGCCATGGTGACACCAAATACACCCCAAGAGAGCTTAAGGTTCTGCAAGCCATCAAAGACCTACATGGAGTGGCTACTCGTGAGATGGTAAGCAAAAAGACTGGACTATCCAAAGGCGATTTGTCAGATATCTTGAATGGGCGTAGTCGTGATGGTCAAGCCAAATATGGATTATTCCACAAGTGCGCTGCCTTAACTGAGGATGAGGAAGGGACATCAATCCAGATCGAAGACGTAAAGAAAACCCGAACCAGTGTTAAGAAAAAGATACTACGATTGCCGCCAGACTACGACACCTTATCAGCTTATGGCAAGGCCGTATATCTTGCAGACGAAACCACAATCAAGCGGACTTGTTCGGCAAGTTCGGAGCAGTTCGGCACGAGTTCGGAAATCAAAAACAAGTTCGGCAAAGATCTAGTTCGGTTGTTCGTAGAATATAATATAATAAGAGAGAAGAGAACTAACGTACACAAACTCTCTCCTTGTGTGGATGGAATAAAATTAAAAAAAATATCTTTTTCACGCCAGGAGCAAAAAATCAACGAACTGCCGAACTTTGTGCCGCTAGATAATGGTTTGCCTTTACGAACCGATGTCGAACAATGTCGAACCACGCCGAACCAGTCATTAGATAGCGATTTACCAACAATGTCAAAGAGAGATATGCCTATTCCAACCGGGCCATCCGGTGAGATCAGAATAGCGGCAATGTCCGAGTATGGCATAGCTGGATGGGTCAATCCTTCGAAGGTTGCCGCCAAACTCCATATCGAGCTGGAAGAGGTCGTAACCTGGCTGGAAGCAAATTATCAGCCCTACACCCTGGCGGATGGCTCAACCGGATATAAGCAGAAAGCGACAGCATGATCCTTCTATTCAGGAAGCTTGAAGCGTCCTATCGCGTCCACTCCCCCCAAAAAAAATCCCAAACCCATATCAGCAGCGGAAATACAATAATCCGAAACGTCCGTGATCCATCCTGATATTAGGAAAAAGAGAAGCAAGAGACGCAAATGGTTACAGAAAAACAGGACGTTTTGGACTTCCTAAACCTCCAATATGGCATTTCGATAGGTATGCAGAGCAAAGCCGGCGGTTTGCATCATTGCATCAGAGCGTGGAACCCAAAGGCTTTTCGTTAGATCCTTTAATTCAATTATGAAATATGTAGGAGGTATTATCAACGAATGCACGAATAACGGTCTTGGCCGCCCTTTTGATAGTCGGTACATTATTTACACCCGCAACCGCACTTACCGATGATGAAAAAACAATTGTTGAGGTGGTGGGAACCAAAACACTTATGGACATCGATTCAATCACATTTGCTCTTGTAGAAATCGACTATGGGAATACTATGAACATGTGGTTTGTCCCCAAAAGCTCAGACGAAGACACCCTTATAAATTCGATAGGTAGCACTGTAGGTGTTTACGTTGGTGCTTGCAAGTCGTATCCAGATATATCAGACCTAAATCTTATGGTAGGAACGAAATCCACCGTGGCCGGTAAGATGTATTGCAAAAGAGCGTGGGCTGATGAAGTCAGTCAAAACACAGATGGTTCCTATAATACAAATGAGATGGGACTAGTAGCACTAAGAGTTCTCGGAACCTTCAAAAAGACATCTTAACTACGGTGAGATTAATGAAACAATGGATTATGATATTAATGCTATTTGCCGTTAGCATCTCGATCGCAGCATGCGAGGAGCTGAAGGCAGGAAATGCAAATTTCGACCTAGGTGATGGTTATAAGGCATCATTTGTACTTCCGGACATCGGGAAGCCCTATGTAGTGGAGGATGCATATACTGCGCACACAAATACCGGACTGTTTACACCCTATGGCTTTACAATATCCTCTGACGGTATCGAATTGGCATCCCTGAAAATGTATGTGTATTCCAGCCCACAATTATATCCCGCACCAAAGGCCAGTACAGAGGCTTCTACAATACCTGAAGTTTTGGGTCCAAGGATTATAACACCTGAAACCATAAGCGGTGCTCTTGGATATGTTGGCTATGATCTGCAAATAGGTGCAACAGGGACGGATACAAACAATGCCATGACTGGTTTCTTCCGATGCTTCCCAGGAGCGCAGAGTGAGTTGGTTATTTCTAAGGAGAGCCTGAAAGGTACAGTTGAGGTTTCTGGCGAGACAAGCGGGCTCCCTGCATCTGTACTGTCGTTGCAAGTTTTCAATTCTATGGTAGACAGCATTAAGGTATCGGGACCAGGTATTTAGGAAGTTAGATTCATTTTCTTTTTTTTGATATAAGCATCGATATAATTCGATTTTCGGACACAATCCGGGAATGATTAATGGCAAAACCAGAACCAAGAATGCTGCTCGTTTTTTTGGACGTTTGCCATCCATTTTGAAAGGATTGTGGAAGAATTTGGAGGAATAGTGTGTCATAATATCACATTAGGATAGCTTCAAAGACCTCGAAAGCTCGACTTATTAGGATTTAGTGCAATCACATGCATTAGCCGATATGGACCCGAAAATAGTCGAACATTTTTCGAGCAATTATAGAATGTTCAGGGGGGGCAGGCGAGCTAACCTGTTTTTGAGTTGGTATATCACGAACTGATACAAAGGTTTTTCGTTAGAACCTCCAATCTTAAAAGAAGATAACGGAGGGATTTAATGAAGAAAATAATACTTGCAGTACTCTTACTGCTATCATTGGCCATATCATTAGATATTGTGCCAGCAATAGATGTAGGCGCGGAACATTCAGGCGCGATGTTAGGGCTTACAGATCAAAGCACCTCGACAGCTTACACCACACTTGGCACCTGTGATTATATCGGGAACAGCAACACGCATAAGTTCCATGTGCCGAGCTGTTCTTGGGTGCCGAAAATAAATCCCGAGCATGAGGTTTGTTTCTCAAGTGCTAGCAGTGCAATAGCTGCTGGATATGCTGCCTGCAAGAAATGCAATCCTGCCTAATGGTCAATCACCCAAACCTTTTTCGTTAGATCTTCTATAATGAATTCTACAGGAGGAATTATCAAACGAATATGACCCATACAAAGACACGTCAGTATTTATAACTTCGACGTTCCCCTGGGATGAAGGCACCCTTTCTCTGCTCAAGACGATTCACATTGAGAAGATCAATTCCACTTCTTAGCTTCGCTTGTGGGATTTCCTTTTTTCACCAAAGAGTGCAATGAGTTCTTTTAAGGTCCAAAAGGTTTTTCGTTGGATACATCTATGTCAAATGCATGGAGGAATTGCATGAGAATAATGATTGGCGTCGTAATATTGGTAGCTTCATTGATATCATTAATGGCAACTGCATCTGCAGTTGAAATTGTTAGAGTAGATAATTTCAATTTATCAGTAGATTTCGGCGAATCACATGCTGAAATATCGCCCACATCGCCTTATATGGTAAACGAGTTAAACATTGCATCGGTTAAATTCTCCGCAGACAACGCAACAGGAATTATTGCCATAGGCAAAACGCCTGGTTCAGAGCCTCATTCCATTTTAGTAAGCAACTGCAAAAGAGTTCTAGAGCTAATAATGAAGCAAACCAATGTCAATGTGGACGTAACGCCATACGAAGATGGGTTCATTGGGACAGGTGAAGACCTAGCTACCGGGTCACCGACGTATGGAATCTTAAAGCCAGATGATGCAGAGTTTGGAAGAGCATCTCGCGTATTAATTGCGATAGCAACTTCAAAGGACGAAAGAAAGATTAAAAGCATAATAGCGAGCGTAAAATCAGCATAATTCAGTGAATTTCGTCTTTGCGGGTTTTATAATATTCCTTTTTTGTACAACTAACGCGATTTATTTCTAAAGTATCTAATCATAACCTAATTCCACAAAACCGATATGCGTAAAATCCCATAGCGCACAATGGTGATTATCGAGCTAGAAACATATTCATAACTCGGTGTGAATTAAATTCAAGGCCAGAGCATATCGGTTTTGCACCAAGATTATAACTTTCGGTTTTGGCTACTGGTAGCGATTGCAAAAGACCTTTCTTTTTTCGATCATTTCATAGTTTATGTGCATGGAGAGCCGGTTTTGACCATGTTTCCCCGCGAATGGATTACATCAAATCAGTATAAGCTTTATTGATGCTGTTTTGTGGAATGTGTCACTGAAATTAGTACAAGGCAACAGTATTAACTTTATTAAGAAAGTTCTTAGAATAATACTTATACAGGCAATTTTCCTATCACGATTTAATCAATCATGTTGTGGATATATTTATCTTGGTTTAGGTTTCCCATAAGGTAGCAAGAGGTAGTCCTATTAATATGAAGCTAAAATGCTAATAGCATCAAACCGAAAAAGGGGAGAATAAATATATGAATGATTTTATGATAGGGGATAATCTTAGAGATATAATTATCGGTGTAATCGGATCTCTTATCGGAGCAGCTTTTGTATTCTTTGCATCACGCGGCTGGAAATTTACGAGCGACTTACGCGAAAAAGCTAAACTAGAGCTCATGCAAGAAAAATCCGAGTGGAACAATGGAGGGCAAATTGGTCAGCAAAGAATTACTAATAAATACTTATTTGAAATATTAAAATTTATCCTATTTGGTAGTTTATTTTCAAGTATTCCATTAATAATATCAGCTTTCTCTATAATGGATGGAATGATAACATCTACCAGTCCCGTTATTTTTTACGTATTATCTGGCTTTGCCTCACTAGCTTCCTTTTATTGGGGGTTAGGGAAAGTAATCAGATACAGAAATTTATCCTCCTAATAATTTTGTGGCAAAAATACCGCAAACTGATAAGCAGCAACCACATTACAAGATCAAGGGTGGCAACAATTTTAACCGCTAGACGCTGATTACCTCGCGCCAATTGGCACGAAAAATCATCATTCTGTAATGCGATAGGCTCCGAAAAAAAATAAGACCTTCGGCCTAGATTGCCGCGCGCCCTTGGCCGGTAGCGGCGGCGATCAGAGCAACAGGCCCGGCACGTCGGGCTAATCGCTACATCCTCTCCTATGTGGCCGAGAGATATAGGCCATTTGGACCAGTAAAGCTAAACCTGATCACTACATTATCTTATGTGATCACTATGAGGATTTATGCTGAGGCTACTGATCAGTTGCTAAAAGAGATCAACCAAGCGGTCAAAGAAAAAGGAATTGGTAAGACCCAAATAGTTCTTGAAGCCCTTGATCAGTACCTACATGGTAGTGATCATGGAGAGCTTGCAAAAGCTAGGTCCGAGCTGGAAAAGACCAAAGGAGACCTAGATAAAAGTTGGTTCGAGATCACTAGGTTAAGGTCTGAGATCACAGCTATTAAAGCTGATTTAGAAAAGATAAGATCACTAGCTGAAAGGCTCCAGCAAGAGAGTGATCTACTAAAGAAAACTGCTGATCAAGCACACATAGACCTTGAATTGTCGCGACGTGATCACGAGCATGCACTAGACACCATACGACAAGACCGGGAACAGATCAGTATGTTATCTGCATTGACTCATCAGTTGACAGAGAAGATCACGCCTGCGCTGCCACCAAGCCAGGAAGAGGCCAAAAAGAAAGGATGGTGGCAGTTCTGGAGATGAAGAGTTGATGGAACTTAGTACTTTGGCTGATATTGGAGTAGCTCTTGCGACCTTATTTTTGGCTATCATAACGAGCTTAACTATTAGAGAAACGCGTCTGCAGCAAAAAAAAGATCGTTTACATAAAGAAATGACGTTATTAGTTGGGCAATTACATATCCACATGGACAGCGATTTATTATTTGGTACAACGGAACTTAATAATCGACCTAACCGAGATAGAACCACAGATCAAGACTGGAAAATGTATTTTAATTTTTGGGATAATATTGAAATTAATATGTATTTAGCGGACAGGGATTTATTAAGAGCGCTGAAAAACCACATTGACGCAAAAAATGATTATTGGAATTGGGCGAGAAGCAATGGACTCTTAATATTTAACGCTAATAACGAGTACAAACAGAAAATGCAGTGGATCAAGACTACAAGAAATGCTTTGGACAAGGAAACCAATAGAAGATATGAAAACCTAAAGAAAGAAATCGATGAACTTGAACAAAGGCCTTGGTATCATTTCTGGAAATGCCACTAAGAGAAGGCCCCTCGCAGTCTCCGCGTGATCGAATCCTTTGGATACTCAACAACAGCGGCGGCAAGATGGACAGGAGCACCTTAAGGCGGCGCATGGGGACAGGCCATGAAAGGTCACAGTTTTATAGTTTTAAGACACATATATTGATAGGTGAAATATTCTATGCTGTGGAACCTTGTAAAGAAGATTATAAAAATACACCTTCTCGTGATTGGCTTGATAGCTCTTCTGTGTTTCTTGAAAAAGAAGCACCATTGCTGCTGCCATAATGATAAAGAATAGACAACCATTTTTACCGCCTAGGAAGAAGCAAAGAAAAAGAGCTGGTGGCGGTTCTGGAAATGAGGAGATCACCCTTCCAGCCAGAACTCCTGTGGCCACAGCCCGCCCTCTTCACAGCAGGTTTCTTGAGAGTGGACTTCCTCAAAGCGATTATGGATCATCTCATCAACCTCCGACAGCCTGACCCCAAACACCTCAGCCAGGATCTCCCTTGCCGCTTCCAGCTCCATAGCCTTTTGACTCATTGCCTTATGTGGCCTGAAGACTCCTGCCATGAAGAGCTTATTCTACGTATAAGGTTAAGTAATTTGGCCGGAAAACAATATCAATAGGCCATTTTTTCATAAAGGGAAAGCTTGAATATCATACAAAGAGATGAATGAGACCATGAGACGAACCAGAGCCTTCTTTATGCTGTCTATGCTGCTCCTGATCACCCTGGCAGCAGGCGCGCCGGATGAGGCCATGGGAAGAGTTTCAAAGGTTGTGGATGGTGACACCTTCGACGTTACCCTAGATAGCCATGATAGCCGGATCTCCGAGGACATCATCAGGGTCCGGCTTGCAGACATTGACACGCCGGAAGTTCGCGGGCCGAAAGCATGCGAAGCTGGGAAGAAGGCATCAGCCTACACGAAAAAATGGCTTTTAGGTAGAACAGTATCCTTGGACCTTGATGATAAGACCGGCAAGGTAAAAAACTATGGAATATGGCGATGGGTGGCGGTTTGCTATCTGCAGGATGGCCGGAACTTCAATAAGATGCTTGTGGATGCCGGCCACGCCGTGATAAAAGACTTCAAAAATAATGAGTTCGATCCTGGGAGCTGGTGGAGCTAAGAATAGATCGCTCTGGCGTCCTTCAAGGTCTCCATGGCTCGCTCTCCTGTGGGTGATGTCTTATAGATAATCCCATCCTCCTGGATGGCCTCGATAAGCCCCTTTTCTTGCAGTAAAGTGAGATATGGCCCTACGGTCTTAAAATTCAATCCAGCTTGATAAACAACCCTGGTCTTATTAGCACCTTCGCGACATGTATCGAGAATTTGGACTATGATCTGATCTTTTTCCCTTTTCGGAAGCATAACATAGGTAAGTATTTTATATACTTATTAATGTTTCCTTCTTATGTAACCGGGCCACATAAGATAATATCGAAGCGTTACATAAGAACGGGCCGATTGTGGCTTTATACATGCAAAATTATAATTTCTGTAATGCCTTATAATCAACGATCTCAGGCAAAGATGATAGTTAAGGACTGGCTAGAAATCGCTTGAAGGTCGATTATTGATTGCTGTCCTGTGGCATTAAAGGCTATGTCCGAGATAAAGCGCAAAATGTCCTATGATGAGAAGATCCGATGCATAGACAAGAACCCTGACCACAAGAGGATCTTCATTTAGCGTATGTTCGCAGAAGGATATCACCCACCGAGAGATGATTATCATGAGAATTACCACTAGCATGGTAAGGCAGAAGATAACGAAATGTGCGATTAGGCTTACCATGTAGGGCTCGACAATCAACCAAACCTCTTGGTGAACGTTGAACATTCACCTCAGATATATCTGTCATATAGTTATAAGTTTTTTTTCTTTAGATTGTTTTTATATATACTGTTTATTTTTTAATATATATTATAACTAAGAGAAACGCTATGCACTAAACTAATAACAGTTGTTTAAAAAAATTTTTTTCTACCTGAGAATCCTTAGACTTCGATTGTGCGCGAAGCTCTATAAGTTGCCTAGATTTAGTTCATTTGTTGATTCGTTTACATGCCATGTAAATTATCAATCAATTTCTGACCTATTACTTCGATGTCTCTTCATATCGGTTCATTATTATTCTCCTATCCACTAAGCACTATAGAAATATCAGTAAGTCACCTGATATTTTAGGATCGGTGCAAGGAAGTTTGTGTCTCTTATCCTCTATTCTCTAAAATTAATTGATCGTTGACGTCAATGAATTTGTACCTTCAAGCGAAGCACTTTCTCCCTGGCATCGCCAGGCCTAGCATGAAGTTCATAGCGGCGCATGTCCAGCTTTACCAGAAGGCGTGTCATTGTGGCCCGGTCAATGCCTAGAATGTGTTCCAGTTGCTTCAATGTGGTAGGCCCGCGGCTCTTCAGCACTTCATCTATTTTCGCGATTCTGGCAACGGTCTTCTCTCCTGATGGTGTCGGAGCCTTGACCAGTTTGGCGATTATGTTATCTATCTCGGAGATGGCATCAAAAGAATCGTCGGTTCGTGCTCCCTGCAGACGCACCTCGCGGCGCAAGGCGGCTATTTCCTGCCTATCCTGGTCTCTCTCTTCTCGGAGCCCCATAACCTCATCCTGCAAAGGCTGGAAGGCTTCTTGGATGAGGCCCCGGAGCTGTGATAAGGAGAGTGTGATAGATGGTTCTGAAGGCGATACGGGAAAATCGGCTTGCATCGCTGTGGACGCAAAGCTATTTATCTTAGCTAAGGCTATTTCTGACATAAGGTATTCACCTGCACGGTGTTTTCTCCTGTCAGGAGTTCGCAGCTCCTGACCGGAAACCAGTTTTTTATTACTACTATTATTTTGGCAAAGATTATTTCAAATCATTTTAAAGCTATGCCTAGATAAGCTCATATTCGGTCAGTGACAACCCGCAAGCTGGCATTGTGTTTCACCAAAACCGTGCCAAAGGGCGGGGGTAATCCCTGTCCTTCTAATTACTTGCATGATGCTCTAAGTATTCTTTAATCGCATCCGCGATCACGCCAGATTGTGAGCCTCTAAGTGTTCCTTTTGTCTTCACGATATACTCTTTCAGCCTCTGGTTAATCTCGGGGGTAATATCAGCACTGACTTTAGGCATGTTAGAACATAAGATCTTAGCTCTATATAACCTTTACTTCTTTAATAGACTAAACTCTTAAATACTAAAAAGACTATGTTCCTATCGGTGAAACGCAATGTCTGGAAAAGTATTAGTTCAAGTTGAAACCCCAAAAACGCAATCCATCGATGCTGTGAAAACGCTATTGGCCTACGTTGGCCGCGCAAGTGATCCGCTACCCTCGGACGTGAGCCTTGATAATGGCCGTGTGGTGTTGATCCTGTCCAATAAAAAGGACTGTTTTTATGTGGCCACACCGCGAGCATGTTCTTGCCCGGCGCATACCTGGCATCCGGGCCAATCATGCAAGCATCAGAGAAAGTTCTTTCCACAATCGGAGGCGGCTAAAACCGTCTCTGCTAACGAACCTCTGATTAAGCGAGGCGGATTTAGGCCGGTGGACACCATGCCAGGAGAGGAGAAGGTGGCGGCATAGATGGCCATCACTTCTTTTTGGCGGTGTCGGAGCTGCCCGTGGGTGTGGCTGGATTGAGCGGTACTAAAAAGGAATAATCGCAGCGATTTTTCAACCGCCGCGCACGGCCTGAGTTCTCTAGCGAGTTATTCTTCAGTTTGCCGCGCACACACTCTTTCAACAATGTATTTAAATTGTACGCATAATTTGACTGTTAATTCCATTCTGTAGCGTGTTATGAAGTCGATTAGACGATAGATAGCGATTTTGGAAATATTCTTCATCATGATGGTGTAAAAAGAATGCTAGTAGATATTACATATATGATACATAGATAGTATGTATGTATGTAGGTAGGTATGTAATGTGAGTAAAATATTTGCACTAAAATCGCATTATGCAAAATTGACGGTCGACCGTTTAATTCAAACAGTCGGTTAACATTTAACTTGACACTTTATGTCAAATTTAACACGTAATTATTCTGACTACGGTTCCGTATTCATTGAAAAATGTGCCACTTTGGCGCATGTGCACCACTTTGGTGCACTTATTTGGGGGTTAAGCTTAAATCGTCTCATGACATTCCCTTCCCTAGGTGATTCTATGAGAATGGAAGAAATTAATGCAAAAATTCCGATAGAGTCGAGGTTAGCGATTGAAAAATTCGCTATACAGCGAGAAATTTCGCTCGGAGCAGCCACCAGACACTTTCTGAAAGTTGGAATTCAGGCGGCGGGCGTGGTTGGTTGATACCGAAAATAGAAAATGTGCCCGGAAAGGGTGTTAGCGCACCCTCGCCGCGCGTTGCTGTCGCCTCTGTCTACCTCCGAGAGGTCTACCTATGAGTAAGGCTCTTCTCAAATTTAACACTTCCCACAGAGGATACTATGCCACATGCTAGCGATAGCAAGACCTCTGTCATTCCCGACGGTCTCAGAACCGAGGGTAATGAGGGCGAAAAGCATCAACGTGTGCATATCCCACGCGATAAAGCCAAATCTCTGACATGGTTGCCCTGGAAGTCCAATAACCAAGAACACGGCTTGATACGCCACAAGTTCAGCGCTAACGGCACCATCACTGAAATGGGAGATAGAGCGCCGGTTATTCGCAGGAAACCCAAAAGTGTCTCTTCAAGGCAGTGGGAGGCGGTCTAAAATGATCGCCACCACAAAACAATCTAAACTAATATTTAAAAAGATCTCCAAAAAGCGATCACAGGAGCCTTGCAAGCTATTCACGTTCTTGAAAATTATTTGGAAGACATTGAGGAGCGAGAATAGATGACCAATGTTCCCGAATGCTTCAACACTCCAAATGCTGGATTCGTGCTCCTCCCGACAGGGATTAAATTCCCACCCATCGAGAAGGAATGGCAGAAGAAGCCCCATACTTTCGCAGAGGCGCAGGCTCACCGGGGAAACGTGGGTGTATTGGCCGGCAAAGCGGACATCGGCCTTGATAAAGACAACCCCGCAGCTTTTGAAGGTCTGGAGCTGCCCACCACGACCAGGTGGGAAACCCGCCCAGGCCGGTATGGGATGAGATTCAAGCTCTCCGACAACGTGACAGAGGCCCTGGCTACCATCGGCAAGAAGGCTGATTTGGCACAGATATATCTCTACCGCGATGGGAAGCAATGTGGAGAGATAAAACTTCAGAGATCTTATCAGATCATCCCACCGTCATTTAAACCACTTGAAGATGGCACGCGCGCAGATTATAAGATGCTTGACTCCAGCCCACCGGCTACTATCACCCTGGCGCATCTCCTGGCCGATCTTCAGGCAATCGGAATAACCTTCTCTTCCAAGCTGGAAGCCAACGCCGCCAAACTGGAAGACATCGGCAAGAAGGCCCACCACATACGAATAGAGAGCGATGAAACCCGAACCCGGCGCTATGCAGAGGCGGCACTCCGCGATGAAGTATTGACCCTGGCAGGCACCCCCGAAGGCAACAGGAATAGGCAACTTAATGATTCGGCTTTCAATCTTGGTCAATTCGTAGCTGTTGGACTGCTAAGTGAGGATGAGGTAATCTCCGAGCTGACGAGAGCGGCAGAAAATACCGAGCTGCCCACTGAGGAGATCCGAAAAACTATCATTTCCGGGCTGGAAGCTGGAAAGCAGCACCCCAGGGAGATACCAACCGCAGAGGAAACCCCGACACCTGAAAACCTAAACAATCTCTTTGCCAACGATCCCAAGGGGGCCATCAAAAGCCCTGCATTTCTCCGAGCACTGGCAATGCTCAAAGAATCTGACCCCTTTGAGTACGAACTGCTGAAAGAAAAGATAGCATCTAATAAAACGCTGAAAGGCGTTTCCAAGAAAACAATAGATGTGATGGTCGAAAGACACGCACCGAAAGCAGAAGAAGCGGATGAGGCCGGGCCTGAGATACCCGAGGATATACTCACTGAAGCGAACCAAGTACTCGACGAGGGCAGAGGGTTTGAGTATGCTTATGAGGTCTGGCAGAAGCGACACCACGGCGACGGGAATCTAGGAAAGGGGTTATTCCTATCCATTGGCGGCCAGTCCTGCCTATCATCAAAAGGGGTACATATCCATGCTTGCGGTCCGAGAGGATCCGGAAAGAGCGATGGTGCCGAGAAGGGGGCCGAGGAGATCCCTGCAGAATATCTCTTGGTAGGCAGTGCAAGTCCAAAAGCATTGTACTACCTGGGCGCAAGGTTGCCACCCGGTGCCGTGGTCTATCTGGATGATATCGGCTGGAATGACCAGGCCGCCCAGATGTTCAAGACATGCACCACATTTTACAAGGAAGGTGCAACCCATACAGTAGTGGTTGATCAGGAGATCAGGCAGTTCAAGACTGCACCCAGGATTATCTTTTGGCTGACCACGGCAGACGACCAGACAGATGAACAGATCAGGGACCGGCTGCTAAGGATCGATACTACAGAAGACCCTAAGCACACGAAGGCCGTGATAGATTTTATCTTCCAGCAAAGGAAGAGCGGCGCGGCTTCCTTCGACCCCAGGGAGCTGGAGGTTTGCCGGGCGATTATTCATCTTCTGAAGCAGGTATTCATTGACGTTGTTATTCCCTTCTCCGACAAGATCAGGTTTGAAGGAGATCCGAGAGGAGCAACCATATTCGCGGATCTAGTATCCTCATTTGCCGTCTGGAGACATCGCATAAGGGCGCATGACAGCAACGGTGCCATAATCGCCTGTTACGAGGACTACAAGGACGCAGAGACCTTCTTCAATGCCATAAAAGGCCATGGTGACACCAAATACACCCCAAGAGAGCTTAAGGTTCTGCAAGCCATCAAAGACCTACATGGAGTGGCTACTCGTGAGATGGTAAGCAAAAAGACTGGACTATCCAAAGGCGATTTGTCAGATATCTTGAATGGGCGTAGTCGTGATGGTCAAGCCAAATATGGATTATTCCACAAGTGCGCTGCCTTAACTGAGGATGAGGAAGGGACATCAATCCAGATCGAAGACGTAAAGAAAACCCGAACCAGTGTTAAGAAAAAGATACTACGATTGCCGCCAGACTACGACACCTTATCAGCTTATGGCAAGGCCGTATATCTTGCAGACGAAACCACAATCAAGCGGACTTGTTCGGCAAGTTCGGAGCAGTTCGGCACGAGTTCGGAAATCAAAAACAAGTTCGGCAAAGATCTAGTTCGGTTGTTCGTAGAATATAATATAATAAGAGAGAAGAGAACTAACGTACACAAACTCTCTCCTTGTGTGGATGGAATAAAATTAAAAAAAATATCTTTTTCACGCCAGGAGCAAAAAATCAACGAACTGCCGAACTTTGTGCCGCTAGATAATGGTTTGCCTTTACGAACCGATGTCGAACAATGTCGAACCACGCCGAACCAGTCATTAGATAGCGATTTACCAACAATGTCAAAGAGAGATATGCCTATTCCAACCGGGCCATCCGGTGAGATCAGAATAGCGGCAATGTCCGAGTATGGCATAGCTGGATGGGTCAATCCTTCGAAGGTTGCCGCCAAACTCCATATCGAGCTGGAAGAGGTCGTAACCTGGCTGGAAGCAAATTATCAGCCCTACACCCTGGCGGATGGCTCAACCGGATATAAGCAGAAAGCGACAGCATGATCCTTCTATTCAGGAAGCTTGAAGCGTCCTATCGCGTCCACTCCCCCCAAAAAAAAATCCCAAACCCATATCAGCAGCGGAAATACAATAATCCGAAACGTCCGTGATCCATCCTGATATTAGGAAAAAGAGAAGCAAGAGACGCAAATGGTTACAGAAAAACAGGACGTTTTGGACTTCCTAAACCTCCAATATGGCATTTCGATAGGTATGCAGAGCAAAGCCGGCGGTTTGCATCATTGCATCAGAGCGTGGAACCCCAAAGGCTTTTCGTTAGATCCTTTAATTCAATTATGAAATATGTAGGAGGTATTATCAACGAATGCACGAATAACGGTCTTGGCCGCCCTTTTGATAGTCGGTACATTATTTACACCCGCAACCGCACTTACCGATGATGAAAAAACAATTGTTGAGGTGGTGGGAACCAAAACACTTATGGACATCGATTCAATCACATTTGCTCTTGTAGAAATCGACTATGGGAATACTATGAACATGTGGTTTGTCCCAAAAGCTCAGACGAAGACACCCTTATAAATTCGATAGGTAGCACTGTAGGTGTTTACGTTGGTGCTTGCAAGTCGTATCCAGATATATCAGACCTAAATCTTATGGTAGGGAACGAAATCCACCGTGGCCGGTAAGATGTATTGCAAAAGAGCGTGGGCTGATGAAGTCAGTCAAAACACAGATGGTTCCTATAATACAAATGAGATGGGACTAGTAGCACTAAGAGTTCTCGGAACCTTCAAAAAGACATCTTAACTACGGTGAGATTAATGAAACAATGGATTATGATATTAATGCTATTTGCCGTTAGCATCTCGATCGCAGCATGCGAGGAGCTGAAGGCAGGAAATGCAAATTTCGACCTAGGTGATGGTTATAAGGCATCATTTGTACTTCCGGACATCGGGAAGCCCTATGTAGTGGAGGATGCATATACTGCGCACACATCACAATACCGGACTGTTTACACCCTATGGCTTTACAATATCCTCTGACGGTATCGAATTGGCATCCCTGAAAATGTATGTGTATTCCAGCCCACAATTATATCCCGCACCAAAGGCCAGTACAGAGGCTTCTACAATACCTGAAGTTTTGGGGTCCAAGGATTATAACACCTGAAACATAAGCGGTGCTCTTGGATATGTTGGCTATGATCTGCAAATAGGTGCAACAGGACGGATACAAACAATGCCATGACTGGTTTCTTCCGATGCTTCCCAGGAGCGCAGAGTGAGTTGGTTATTTCTAAGGAGAGCCTGAAAGGTACAGTTGAGGTTTCTGGCGAGACAAGCGGGCTCCCTGCATCTGTACTGTCGTTGCAAGTTTTCAATTCTATGGTAGACAGCATTAAGGTATCGGGACCAGGTATTTAGGAAGTTAGATTCATTTTCTTTTTTTTGATATAAGCATCGATATAATTCGATTTTCGGACACAATCCGGGAATGATTAATGGCAAAACCAGAACCAAGAATGCTGCTCGTTTTTTTGGACGTTTGCCATCCATTTTGAAAGGATTGTGGAAGAATTTGGAGGAATAGTGTGTCATAATATCACATTAGGATAGCTTCAAAGACCTCGAAAGCTCGACTTATTAGGATTTAGTGCAATCACATGCATTAGCCGATATGGACCCGAAAATAGTCGAACATTTTTCGAGCAATTATAGAATGTTCAGGGGGGGCAGGCGAGCTAACCTGTTTTTGAGTTGGTATATCACGAACTGATACAAAGGTTTTTCGTTAGAACCTCCAATCTTAAAAGAAGATAACGGAGGGATTTAATGAAGAAAATAATACTTGCAGTACTCTTACTGCTATCATTGGCCATATCATTAGATATTGTGCCAGCAATAGATGTAGGCGCGGAACATTCAGGCGCGATGTTAGGGCTTACAGATCAAAGCACCTCGACAGCTTACACCACACTTGGCACCTGTGATTATATCGGGAACAGCAACACGCATAAGTTCCATGTGCCGAGCTGTTCTTGGGTGCCGAAAATAAATCCCGAGCATGAGGTTTGTTTCTCAAGTGCTAGCAGTGCAATAGCTGCTGGATATGCTGCCTGCAAGAAATGCAATCCTGCCTAATGGTCAATCACCCAAACCTTTTTCGTTAGATCTTCTATAATGAATTCTACAGGAGGAATTATCAAACGAATATGACCCATACAAAGACACGTCAGTATTTATAACTTCGACGTTCCCCTGGGATGAAGGCACCCTTTCTCTGCTCAAGACGATTCACATTGAGAAGATCAATTCCACTTCTTAGCTTCGCTTGTGGGATTTCCTTTTTTCACCAAAGAGTGCAATGAGTTCTTTTAAGGTCCAAAAGGTTTTTCGTTGGATACATCTATGTCAAATGCATGGAGGAATTGCATGAGAATAATGATTGGCGTCGTAATATTGGTAGCTTCATTGATATCATTAATGGCAACTGCATCTGCAGTTGAAATTGTTAGAGTAGATAATTTCAATTTATCAGTAGATTTCGGCGAATCACATGCTGAAATATCGCCCACATCGCCTTATATGGTAAACGAGTTAAACATTGCATCGGTTAAATTCTCCGCAGACAACGCAACAGGAATTATTGCCATAGGCAAAACGCCTGGTTCAGAGCCTCATTCCATTTTAGTAAGCAACTGCAAAAGAGTTCTAGAGCTAATAATGAAGCAAACCAATGTCAATGTGGACGTAACGCCATACGAAGATGGGTTCATTGGGACAGGTGAAGACCTAGCTACCGGGTCACCGACGTATGGAATCTTAAAGCCAGATGATGCAGAGTTTGGAAGAGCATCTCGCGTATTAATTGCGATAGCAACTTCAAAGGACGAAAGAAAGATTAAAAGCATAATAGCGAGCGTAAAATCAGCATAATTCAGTGAATTTCGTCTTTGCGGGTTTTATAATATTCCTTTTTTGTACAACTAACGCGATTTATTTCTAAAGTATCTAATCATAACCTAATTCCACAAAACCGATATGCGTAAAATCCCATAGCGCACAATGGTGATTATCGAGCTAGAAACATATTCATAACTCGGTGTGAATTAAATTCAAGGCCAGAGCATATCGGTTTTGCACCAAGATTATAACTTTCGGTTTTGGCTACTGGTAGCGATTGCAAAAGACCTTTCTTTTTTCGATCATTTCATAGTTTATGTGCATGGAGAGCCGGTTTTGACCATGTTTCCCCGCGAATGGATTACATCAAATCAGTATAAGCTTTATTGATGCTGTTTTGTGGAATGTGTCACTGAAATTAGTACAAGGCAACAGTATTAACTTTATTAAGAAAGTTCTTAGAATAATACTTATACAGGCAATTTTCCTATCACGATTTAATCAATCATGTTGTGGATATATTTATCTTGGTTTAGGTTTCCCATAAGGTAGCAAGAGGTAGTCCTATTAATATGAAGCTAAAATGCTAATAGCATCAAACCGAAAAAGGGGAGAATAAATATATGAATGATTTTATGATAGGGGATAATCTTAGAGATATAATTATCGGTG